>DASSRT010000105.1:0-6163 GCA_035701705.1 Rhodanobacteraceae bacterium | reverse complement strand
TGCTGACGGTCGGCAATTCGAGGTGCGTCTCTTCGCCAACCTGCGCCGCCGGCAATACCTCGCCCGGATGGCGCGCGAGGCAAGCCATCACCACGGAGGCGTAATCGGCAAGGCGGCTGACGCGGATCATGCGACGGGCATCGGGTTCAATAATAGGTACCAATATGGTACTGATTGCGGCACCGATTCGCAAGATTTGGACCGCCAGCTCGGCGTTCCCCCGACACGAAACGGGCGCCCGCAGGCGCCCGTTCCAGATCGCTGTCAACCGTCGCCCGACAACGCGACGGTCGTTGCCGCGCGCTCAGGCGCCAGCGGTGACGTGCACCTTGACGGGGATGCGCACATCGGCGTGCAGGGACACTTCGACTTCGTAGTCGCCGACGTTGTGGATCGCGCCTTCCGGCATGATCACTTCGCTCTTCTCCAGCGCGAGACCCTGCGCGGTGAAGGCTTCGGCGATGTCGCGCGGACCGACCGACCCGAACAGCTTGCCTTCCGGACTGGCGTTGGCGCTGATGGTGGCTTCGGCGTTCTCGAACTTCGCCGCACGTGCCTGCGCATCACCCAGCAGCTTGTCGGCCTTGGCCTGGTACTCGGCGCGCTTCTGCTCGAAGGCTTCGAGGTTGGACTTGGTGGCCGGCACGGCCTTGCCCTGCGGCACCAGGTAGTTGCGGCCGTAGCCGGGCTTGACGCGGACCTTGTCGCCGAGCGCGCCGAGGTTCTTCACTTTTTCCAGCAGGATGAGTTCCATGGTGTTACTCCGTATTCGTTAGCGCCATCTCAAATGGCGCAGCCTTGGGTTGTCCGAAACAAACTCGGGTGGCTGGTAAAAGCCAGCTGTTGTGAAAAGTCAGGGCAGGAAGCCCGTTCTGGTGTCGCCGGCTGCTGAACCGTTACAACTGGCCCGGTAGCGCGTAACGCAGCGATCACGGATGATCGCAAAAACATCGAAAAGTCAGGCCCGGGATGGCCGAGGTAATGCATCGCGGGCCTGACCGCTGCCAGCACCGGGAAGCCCGATGGAGCAGCGATCAGGGACGATCGCATCAGACAAAGTGGTTGTCGCTGTAAGGAAGCAACGCCAGGAAGCGCGCACGCTGCACCGCGGTCGACAGCTGGCGCTGGTAGCGCGCCTTGGTGCCGGTGATGCGGCTGGGAACGATCTTGCCGGTCTCGGTGACATACTGCTTGAGCATGCCGAGATCCTTGTAATCGATGTGCTCCACCTTTTCGGCCGTGAAACGGCAGAACTTGCGGCGGCGGAAGAACTTGGACATGGGAGCGGCTCCGGACTGCTTCTTGGGCGGACGAGGCATCAGGCGGCCTCCTCGCGGTCATCATCATCGCGGTGCAAGGGCTTGTCGTCCTTGTCCTTGCTCTTCATGATCATCGACGGCTCGGTTTCGACACCGTGCCATTGCATGATCAGGTGGCGCAGCACCGCATCGTTGAAGCGGAAACCCGACTTCAATTCGGCCAGCGCATTCGGGCCGCACTCGATGTTGAGCAGTGCGTAATGGGCCTTGGCCAGGTGCTGGATCGGATACGCGAGCGGGCGGCGGCCCCAGTCCTCGACGCGGTGCACCTTGCCGCCATCGGCTTCGATCAACGCCTTGTAGCGGTCGAGCATGCCGGGCACCTGTTCACTCTGGTCCGGATGGACCAGGAACACGACTTCATAGTGACGCATTGTGTTTCCTCGTGGGTGTCGCCAAAGCCAATGCGATGGCGGGGCAGCCTCCCGTACGGCAAACCGGCGGTGAGGCGAGGCCCACCCGGCAAGCTGTCACCGGATGGAACCGCCAATTGTAAGGGCAATCATGGCGTTGCTGCAACTGCCGGCCATGTCGGGGCCGGCCGATCAGCCGACCTTGTCCACCGTGAAACTTTCGCCGCAACCGCACTCGCCGGTGGCGTTCGGGTTGTGGAACACGAACGCCGAGTTCATGCCGTCACGGGCATAGTCGATGCGGGTGCCATCCACGAACGGCATGGCCTTGGCGTCCACCACCAGCTTGACGCCATCCAGCTCGAACACCTTGTCGGCGTCGGTCACGCCCTCGGCCAGGTCGACCGTGTAGCCGAACCCGGAACAACCGGTGCGCTTGATGCCGAAGCGCACGCCGGGCGCGGCCGGGTTCTTGCCGAGGAAGTCGCGCATCCGCGACGCGGCGGCGGGGGTGAGTTCGATGGTCATGGCAAGGATCTGGAACGGGTGGCTTCTGCGCTATTATCGCGCGTTCGGTTCACGTCAACATGACATCGGCAAGGCAGGACTTCAAGCAATGGCAACCCTGAGCGTCAAACAGGCCTTGGCAGGCAGCGCAGCGGAAGGCGCGCAGGTCGAAGTGCGCGGCTGGGTACGCACGCGGCGCGACTCCAAGGCTGGCCTGTCGTTCGTCAACCTCTCCGACGGTTCCTGTTTCGCGCCCTTGCAAGTGGTTGCGCCGGCGTCATTGCCCAACTACGCCGATGAAGTGCAGAAACTGTCCGCCGGCTGCGGCATCGTCGCGCGCGGCAAGCTGGTACCTTCGCAGGGCAAGGGCCAGGCCTTCGAATTGCAGGCCGAGGCGATCGAAGTCACGGGTTTCGTCGAGGATCCGGAAACCTATCCGATCCAGCCCAAGCAGCACTCGCCGGAATTCCTGCGCGAAGTGGCGCACCTGCGCCCGCGCACCAACCTGTTCGGCGCAATCTCGCGCGTGCGCCACACCATGATGATGGCGCTGCACCGGCACCTGACGGCGGAAGGATTTTTCTGGGTCAACACGCCCATCATCACCACTTCCGACGCCGAAGGCGCCGGCGACATGTTCCGCGTCTCCACGCTCGATCTCGCCAACCTGCCGCGCGACGATGCCGGCGCGATCGACTTCAAACGCGACTTCTTCGGCCGCGAGGCCTTCCTGACCGTGTCCGGTCAGTTGAACGTCGAGGCTTACTGCATGGCGCTGTCGAAGGTCTACACCTTCGGCCCGACCTTCCGCGCGGAGAACTCCAACACCCCCCGCCACCTCGCCGAATTCTGGATGTGCGAACCCGAAATCGCCTTCGCCGACCTTGCCGCCGATGCCGACTGTGCGGAAAAATTCCTCAAGGCCATCTTCAATGCGGTACTGGACGAACGCGCGGACGACATGGCGTTCTTCGCCGAGCGCGTGCAGAAGGACGCGATCACGCGGCTGGAGCATTTCATCGCCGCGCCGTTCGAACGCATCGACTACACCGACGCGGTCGCGGCGCTCAAGAAGTCCGGGCAGAAGTTCGAGTTCCCGGTCGAATGGGGCGTCGACCTGCAAACCGAGCACGAGCGCTGGCTCGCCGAGACCCACGTCGGCCGGCCGGTGGTGGTGATGAACTACCCCGAGAAGATCAAGGCGTTCTACATGCGCCTCAACGACGATGGAAAAACCGTCGCGGCGATGGACGTGCTGGCACCCGGCATCGGCGAAATCATCGGCGGTGCCCAGCGCGAGGAGCGCCTCGACGTGCTCGACGCGCGCATGGCGCAATTCGGCCTCGACCCGGCGCATTACCAGTGGTACCGCGACCTGCGCCGTTACGGCACGGTGCCGCATGCGGGCTTCGGGCTCGGCTTCGAGCGCCTGCTGGTGTACGTGTGCGGACTCACCAATATCCGCGACGCGATCCCCTACCCGCGCGCACCAGGGCACGCGGAGTTTTAGCGGGTTGTGTCGCGGCTTCCGCCGCGCCTACGGCCGCTCCTGCGGGGCGACATGGGTGGGCTTTTGCAGGAGCGCCGGAAGGCGCGATGCATTTTGCGGGGATGTTGCGCACACCGGTCGCGGCTTCCGCCGCTCCTGCAGCCGCTCCTACGGGGCGACATGGGTGGGCTTTTGTAGGAGCGCCGGAAGGCGCGATGCATTTTGCGGGGATGTTGCGCACCGGTCGCGGCTTCCGCCGCTCCTACGGTGCGACATGGGTGGGCTTTTGCAGGAGCGCCGGAAGGCGCGACGCATTTTGCGGGGATGTTGCGCACACCGGTCGCGGCTTCCGCCGCTCCTACGGTGCGACATGGTGGGCTTTTGCAGGAGCGCCGGAAGGCGCGATGCATTTCGCGGGGATGTTGCGCACACCGGTCGCGGCTTCCGCCGCTCCTACGGCAGTTCGTCCGGCCAGATCGCCACATGCGGTTCGCCGTCGCCGCCGATCCAGCCGCGGTACATGCCGTCGGTGTTGAACGGCAGCGCGAAGCTGCCGTCGGCACCCAGCACGATGGCGCCGCCACTGCCGCCGAGGCGCGGGATGTCACCGTTGATGACGGCGTCGGCCGCGTCGGTGATGGATTGTTGCAACAGTTGCACGC
This sequence comes from Rhodanobacteraceae bacterium, assembly GCA_035701705.1. Classification (GTDB taxonomy): domain Bacteria; phylum Pseudomonadota; class Gammaproteobacteria; order Xanthomonadales; family Rhodanobacteraceae; genus 66-474. The sequence continues at coordinate 1,833 of DASSRT010000105.1, read as the reverse complement.
GCGCGCACACGGCATGCGCGGCGGCCGTGCGCAGGTAAAACTCGCCCCAGCCGGTGCCGGACATCGCGCACACCGAATTGGCGTAGGTGCCGGCACCGATCACCGGCGAATCACCGATCCGCCCCCAGCGCTTGTCGGTCATGCCGCCGGTCGAGGTCGCGGCGGCGAGGTGTCCGTGCATGTCCAGCGCCACCGCGCCGACCGTGCCGTAGTGATCGACTTCCTCGCCGGCCGCGCTCTGGCGCAACGCGTCTTCCAGTTCCCGGCGGCGCTTGTCGGTCTGGAAGTAGTCGGCGGCGACCAGCGCGATGTCCTGCGTGCGCGCGAAAGCCTCGGCGCCCGCGCCGGCCAGCATCACGTGTTCGGAGTGTTTCATCACCGCGCGCGCCAGCAGTACCGGGTTGCGTACGTGCTGCACGCCGCACACCGCGCCGGCATCGAGGGTCGCGCCATCCATGATGGCGGCATCGAGTTCGTTCACGCCATCGTGCGTGAACACCGCACCCTTGCCGGCGTTGAAGTACGGCGCGTCCTCCAGCGCGACCACCGCGGCCGCAACGGCATCCACGGCGGACTCGCCCGCAGCCAGCAAGGCATGTCCGCGACGCAAGGCATCCGCCAGCGCCACGCGCGTGGCGCGTTCGGTTTCGGCATCCATGTCCTTGCGGATCACGCCCGCTCCGCCGTGGACCAACAGCATGCAGCGCGCCTGCGACTCAGTGACTGGATTCGACATCGGCTTTGGCATCCTTGATGGGTGGCGCCGGCAGCAGCACATCCGGCGGCCGCGCGGCAGGGAATTGTGCCGTAGCGGTGGTGCCCCTGCCCAGTTCGCTGTCCAGCGTCACTTGCCAGCCGTAGCGATCGGCGATGCGGCGCACGATCGCCAGCCCGATGCCGTGGCCCTTGCCGCCGGTGCGGCTGCCGCGATAGAACGGCTGGAAGGCGCGTTCGATGTCTTCCTCGCTCATGCCGCTGCCGGTGTCGATCACGCGCACGCGATCGGCCTCGACCTCGACGGTCACGCTGCCACGCTCGGTGTACAGGCAGGCATTGCGGATCAGGTTGCCGACCATCACCGCGAACACGCGGGGCGGCGCATGCAACGCGAAGCGCGCGCGTTCCAGCAGCACCAGCGCGACCGGCTTGTTGCCCAGCAGTTCGCGGTAGCGCGCCACTTCGACCGCGACCATGTCGTTGGCGAGGAAGTCTTCGTCGCGCAACCCGGATTCCGATTCGCGCGCCAGCACCAGGAAGGTTTCGATCAGCGCCTCCATCTCGCGCACCGAGCGGCGGATGCGATCGAGCGAGCGTTGCGCGAAGGGACTCAAGCCCTCCTCTTCGACCAGTACGTCGGCGGCCACCTTCATCACGGTCAGCGGCGTGCGCAATTCGTGGCTGGCGTCACGGGTGAAATTGCGCTCGCGTTCGACGAAGGCGTCCAGCCGCCCGGCGAAGTTTTGCAACGCCTTCACCAGCACCGCGGCATCGCCGTCGGTCGCCGCGGGCAAGCGCTCGGGTGCCAGCGCAGCCGGATCAGGATGGTCCGGATTCCAGTGCCGCACCACCCGGGCCAGTTCCACCAGCGGTGACAAGGCCCTGCGCGAGGCCCGGTAGGTGAGCCAGGTGGCGAAGTAGATGATCAACACCACCAGCGCGACCGGGATCAGCGCGAACAACAACACCACGCGACTCGGGCGATCGTTGTTGAACAACAGGTACAAGCGTCCGCGCGGCGTGTCGGACACGCGTACCGTACCGATGGTGCCGTCCAGCTGGCGCACGCGATGGTAGCCAGTCGCCAGGCCGCGCAAATTCGGCGGCACCGCGGCG
>DASSRT010000104.1:0-12928 GCA_035701705.1 Rhodanobacteraceae bacterium | reverse complement strand
TGTCCCAGTCGATGCCGCTGCCGTTCGGCAGGATGCCGAGCAGGGCAACCTTGCCGCCGTGGTACATCACGTCGAGCATGCCGTTGAAGGCCTGCGGGTTGCCGCTCATCTCGAGGCCGACGTCGAAGCCTTCCATGTGCAAGTCGCGCAACACTTCGCGCAGCGGCTGTTTGGAAACGTTGACCACCCGGGTCGCGCCCATTTCCGCGGCAAGTTTCAAACGGTAATCGTTGACGTCGGTGACCACCACGTTGCGCGCGCCGACGTGGCGCGCGATGCCGGCGGCGATCACGCCGATCGGGCCGGCGCCCGTGATCAGCACGTCTTCGCCGATCAGGTCGAATTCCAGCGCGCAGTGCGCGGCGTTGCCGTAGGGGTCGAAGAACGCGGCCAGCGACGAGGGGATCTGGTCCGGCACCGGCCACAGGTTCGATTGCGGCATCGCGATGTATTGCGCGAAGGCGCCGTTGCGGTTGACGCCGATGCCGACCGTATGCGGGCACAGGTGCGGGCGCCCGGCGCGGCAATTGCGGCACATGCCGCAGGTAATGTGGCCTTCGGCGGACACGCGCTGGCCGATGCGGTAGCCGCGCACTTCGCTGCCCATGGCGACGATCTTGCCGACGAATTCGTGGCCGATCACGAGGCCCGGCTTGATCACGCGCTGCGACCACGCATCCCAGTTGTAGATGTGCAGGTCGGTGCCGCAGATGGCGGTCTTCTCGACCTCGATCAGGACGTCGTTGTGGCCGTACTCCGGAACCGGCACCTCGTCCATCCAGATGCCCTTCTCGGCGTTGCGCTTGACCAGTGCACGCATCATGTTCGGCATTGCAGTCGCCCTGTACGGTGGATATCCCGCGCATTATAAGCCGCCGGCATGAGCCGTCGATCGACGCACACCCCATACAATCCGGGCATGCCGCCCTCCGCAGCCAGCATCGACCAGCGCCCACCCGCGATTTTCCTGATGGGCCCGACCGCCAGCGGCAAGACCGCGCTGGCGTGCGCGCTGGCCGAGCGGTTTCCGCTGGAACTGGTCAGTGTGGATTCGGCGCTGGTCTATCGCGGCCTCGACATCGGCGCCGCCAAGCCGGATGCGGCGACCCTGCACCGGCATCCGCACGCGTTGATCGACATTCGCGATCCCGCCGAACCGTACTCGGCGGCAATGTTCCGCGAGGATGCCTTGCGCGCGATGCAGGCGATCACTGCCCGGGACAGGGTGCCCTTGCTGGTCGGTGGCACCGGCTTGTATTTCCGGGCGCTGGAGCAAGGCCTCGCACCGATGCCGTCGGCGCAGCCGGAAATCCGCGCGCGCCTGCAGGCCGAAGCGGAACGCGACGGCTGGCCGGCCTTGCACGCGCGGCTGGCGTTGCGCGACCCCGCGGCGGCGGCACGCATCCGCGCAAACGATGCGCAACGGATCCAGCGGGCGCTGGAAGTCATCGATTCGACCGGGCAGTCATTGAGCGATTTGCATGCGGCCGCGCGCGCGTCCGGACGCATTCCGTTCCGGGTTTTGAAGCTGGCATTGGTTCCCGCCGATCGCGCCGGATTGCGCGAGCGCATCGCGCAGCGTTTCGATGCCATGCTGGGTGCGGGCTTTGTCGCCGAGGTGGAACGCCTGCACGCACGCGGCGACCTTTCCCCCGAATTGCCGGCGTTGCGTGCGGTCGGTTATCGACAGGCATGGCAGTATCTCGATGGCGCGATTTCGCATGCCGATTTTCGCCAGCAGGCGATCGACGCCACGCGCCAGCTCGCCAAGCGCCAGATGACCTGGCTGCGTGGCGAATTCGATGCGCGCACGTTCGATCCGGATTACGCGCCCGCAGAGCCTGTCGCCGCGGTGGTGGCACTGTTCCTGGGTCGCTGAAAACGTCCAGAATTCCGGCAATCTGCGTTACCATGTTCATCCGCGATAAAAGAAGCGGCCACTCCGCCACGGCCACGGGCCAAGACCATGTCCAAGAGTCAATCGTTGCAGGATCCTTTTTTGAATGCCTTGCGCCGCGAACGCGTGCCGGTTGCGATTTATCTCGTCAACGGCATCAAGTTGCAGGGCGTGGTCGAATCGTTCGACCAGTTCGTGGTGCTGTTGCGCAACCAGGTCAGCCAGATGGTGTACAAGCACGCCATCTCCACCGTGGTGCCGAGTCGCGCCGTCAAGGTTGGCGCCGAAGACACCAACGCCACTGACGCCGATGCTCCGGCGCAGGATTGAACACCCTGTTTGAGCGCGAGAAACGTGGTGAGCGTGCGTTGCTGGTGTTGCCATACACCGGCAACCGCCTCGACGCGCGGTGTGCACAGGAATTCGCCGAGCTTGCGAAATCCGCAGGCGCGGAAGTGCTCGGCAGCGTGCAGGCGCGCATCGCGACGCCCAATCCGAAGTTCTACATCGGCAGCGGCAAGGCGGATGAAGTGCTCGAAATGGTGCGCGCGCTCGGCGCCGACGTGGTGTTGGTCGACCACGCGCTGACGCCGGTGCAGGAACGCAACCTCGAAAAGCACCTGTCGGCGCGGGTGATCGATCGCGCGGCGCTGATCCTCGACATCTTCGCGCAGCGCGCGCAGTCGCACGAGGGCAAGCTGGAAGTCGAACTGGCGCAACTCAAGCACATGGCCACGCGGCTGGTGCGTGGCTGGACCCATCTGGAACGCCAGCGCGGCGGCTCGATCGGCCTGCGCGGGCCGGGCGAAACCCAGCTCGAAACCGACCGCCGCCTGTTGCAGAAGCGCGTGGAGCAATTGCAGAAGCGCATCGACAAGGTTGGCGTGCAGCGCGGCCAGCAACGCCGCGCGCGGCTGCGCAATCCCTTGCCGCGGGTCGCGCTGGTGGGCTACACCAACGCCGGCAAGTCGACGCTGTTCAATGCGATCACGCGCGGCACCGTGTATGCCGCAGACCAGTTGTTCGCGACCCTCGATCCGACCGTGCGGCGGCTGGAGGGCCTTGCCAGCGGACCGGCGGTGCTGGCCGACACCGTGGGTTTCATCCGCGAACTGCCGCATGACCTCGTGGCTGCCTTTCGCGCGACCTTGTCCGAAGCGCGTGACGCCGACCTGCTGTTGCACGTGATCGACGCCGCGGACCCAGAACGCGACGCCTTGATCGACGTCGTCAACAGCGTGCTGGATGAAATCGGCGCGGGCGACGTGCCGCAGCTCAAGGTGTACAACAAGATCGACTTGCTGGCGGGCAGCGACGATGACGCTGATGCGCCGGATGCCGACGCCGATCCACGCGTGGTGGCGCCCCGCATCGACCGCGATGGCGACGGCGCGCCGTCGGCGGTGTGGCTGTCGGCGGCGCGTGGCGAAGGACTCGAGCTGTTGCGGCAGGCGATTGGCGTACGCCTGTCAGGCAACCGCGTGTGCGCCGAGCTGCGCCTGCCGCCGCAATCCGGACGCCTGCGCGCGCGCCTGATCGAACTGGGCGCGGTCAAGGCCGAGCAATACGATGAACACGGCTGGCGCCTCGACATCGACGCGCCGCGCGAGTTGCTGGCACCGCTGGCCGGCTCTGCGCGCAGCGATGACGCGCAGCTGTTGCGGGACTGGCTGCAGGCGTCCTGAAGCGGGTTCGCGGGCAAGGCTCTGGTAGAATTCAACGTTTGCGCCGAACGCAGCGCATCTCCCTAGAGCTACCGAGGCCGTCGAGCGATGCCCTGGAAGGAACCCGGCGAAAAACCGAGCGAACCAAGCAGTCGTCCGCCGCGGGATCGCGAGCCGCGTGGCGAAGGCCCGTGGGGCGGGCAAGGTGGCGGAGGCGGCCCGGATCTCGAAGCCTGGCTGCGCAAGACCCGGCGCAAGCTGGGCCCGTTCGGGCGCGGCCCGCTTGGTGTGCTGGCGCTGATCGTGTTGGTGGTGGTGCTGTGGTTCCTGATCGGCGGCTGGACCGTGATCGGCGGCTCCGAGGTCGGCGTGCTGTTGCGCTTCGGACGCTTGCAGGCCGTGTTGCAGCCGGGATTCCACCTGCGCTTGCCCTCGCCGATCGACCGTCTGCAGAAGCTCGACATCGGGCAGCCGCTCACCGCGAGTGAGCAGACGCGCCTGCTGACTGACGATGGCCAGCTGGTGCTGATCGACTATTACACGCAGTACAAGATCACCAAGGTGCGCGATTTCCTGTTCGCCCATCGCGACGGTGAGGATGCCGTTCGCAATGCCGCCGCGGTCGCGGTGCGCGCGGCGGTCGGCACGCATTCGCTGCAGCAACTTCTGGATCACGATGGTGATGACCTCACCGGCGGCATCACCAGGCGTGTGCAGGCCACGACCGACGCCGAAGGGCTCGGCGTCGAGATCGTCGAGGCGGGCATCCAGAGCGTGGGCGTGCCGAACGACGTGAAGCCTGCCTTCGATGACATTGCCAAGGCGCATGCAGACGCCAAGGCGGCGCAGGCGGCTGCCACCGCCGACGTCGCTCGCGCCAAGCTGCAGGCGCAGGCACGGGCCGTCGCGATCAAGGCCGACGCGGCGACCTACCGTGACGGCGCGGCCGCCGCCGCCAAGGCCGATGTCGCCCGCTTCCAGCAGGTGCTCGCGCAATACCAGGCCGCGCCGCAGGTGACCAAACACCGCCTGTGGCTGGACACCATGCAGCAGGTGTTGTCGCACAACCATGTCGTGATCAACAGCGGCTCGGGCAACGTGATCGTGCAATTCCCGGCACGCGCATCGACGGCTGCATTGCCGGCAAGCGTGGCGCCGGCAGCGTCAGCGACCGCGGCGACGCCGGTGACGTCCGGTCCCGCGCTGCAGGGGGATGGCACATGAAGTACCTGATCCCCGTCGTCATCATCGTGCTCGCCCTGCTGGGCGCCAACGGCATCTACGTGGTCAGCCAGGGACACGCCGTGGTGCTGACCCGCTTCGGAAACGTCGAAGCCATCGGCGTCGGCCCGGGGCTGCATGTCAAGTTGCCGTTCGTGGACCACATCAGCACCTACGACACGCGTTCGCTGCTGTTGCAATCCCAGCCCGGCGACTACAAGACCGCCGATGGCGAAGCGGTGCGTGCAGGCTTCTTCGTGCGCTGGCGGGTGGCGGATGCCAAGGTGTACTTCGACGCCACGCACGCAGACGAATTGCAAGCCGGCCGCCAGATGACGCCCATCGTCGCCGCCGCACTGCGCACGCAGATCGCCAGGCACTCCACCGCCGAGCTTCTGGCCACCGATGGCGGCGCGACCGATGCGGCGCTGCGCGCTGCGGTGGCCGCGGACCTTCGGCAGCAGCTCGGCGTGGCGGTGCTGGCCGTCGGCATTCGCCGCATCATGCCGCCGGATGACAACCTGCCGGCCGTGTACAAGCGCATGACGGCTGCCGCCAAGGCACGCGCCGATGCGATCCGCAACAAGGGCAAGACCGCAGCTGCGGCCATTCGCGCCAAGGGTGACGCTGCCGATGCACAGGTGCTGGAAGCCGCCGACAAGCTGGCGGCGATCGACCGCGGCCAGGGCGACGTCGCCGCGGCCAAGGTCTACGCGCAGGCGTCCGCGCAGGACCCGCAATTCTTCCGTTACTGGAGCACCCTCAACACCTGGCGCAAGACCTTCGGCGACGGTGGCGCGGTGGTGGTGCTCGACAAGGACTCACCCTTCATGCAGGCCGTCGATGAAGGTGCAGCAACGAGCACTCCCGGGAAGCATTGAGCAACATCGCCCACCTGAATTCACCGCAGGCGCGGCGGAAGCCGCGACCGTTGTGCAATATCCTTGCAATATGTATCGCGCCTTCCGGCGCTCCTGCAAAAAGCTTGCCCCATGTCGCACCGCAGGAGCGGCCGTAGGAGCGGCGGAAGCCGCGACCGATGTGCCATCGGCGCGTACCATCACCTATCGTCACCCCACCACGAAACACATTATCAAAGCGAGATCATGCAAATGGGTCAGTTAGTCGTAATCTTGGGTGCCCAATGGGGGCGAACGACTGCGCTTGCGCACTGCCGGGGGCAGTGCGCGCAGGCGTGAGCGCCCGAGGCAGGAGCCGAGGGCCGGGTGACTTGGCGAGATCAGGATGATCGAGCGTAGTCATCGACCGTCGCCCCACAACCAATCACTGAATCGAAGCGAGAACATCATGGGACAGAGCGTAGTCATCCTCGGCGCGCAGTGGGGCGACGAAGGCAAAGGCAAGATCGTCGACCTGTTGACGCAGGACATCGGCGCCGTCGTGCGCTTCCAGGGCGGCCACAACGCCGGCCACACGCTGGTGATCAAGGGCAAGAAGACAGTCCTGCACTTGATCCCCTCCGGCATCCTGCGCGATGGCGCGCTGTGCCTGATCGGCAACGGCGTGGTGCTTTCGCCGGCCGCGCTGAAGCAGGAAATCGCCGAACTGGAAGCCAGCGGTATCGAGGTACGGCAGCGCCTGAAGATTTCGCCGGCGACGCCCTTGATCATGCCTTACCACATCGCGCTGGACCAGGCGCGCGAGAAGGCCGCAGGCGCCGGCGCCATCGGCACCACCGGGCGCGGCATCGGTCCCGCGTATGAAGACAAGGTCGCGCGCCGCGGCGTGCGCGTCGCCGACTTGAGTTATCCGAAGGAACTCGCGGAAAAATTGCGCGAGGTGATGGACTACCACAACTTCGTGTTGACGAATTACCTGCACGCCGATGCGGTCGACTACCAGAAGACGCTGGACGAGGCGGTCGCGTTCGGCGAGTACGTCGAGCCGATGAAGTCCGACGTTGCCGGCATCCTGCATGACCTGCGTCGCAACGGCGAGCGCGTGCTGTTCGAAGGTGCGCAGGGCGCGCTGCTGGACATCGACCACGGCACCTATCCGTACGTCACCTCGTCCAACACCACCACCGGTGGCGCGCTCGCCGGCGCCGGTGTCGGCGCGGACTACATCGACTACGTGCTCGGCATCGCCAAGGCCTACGCCACGCGCGTCGGTGGCGGTCCGTTCCCGACCGAGCTCGATGATGCGGTCGGGCAGGGCATCCGCGATCGTGGCCAGGAATACGGCGCCTCCACCGGGCGTCCGCGACGCTGCGGCTGGATGGACATCGTTGCGCTGAAGCGCGCGGTGCTGATCAACGGCATCTCGGGACTGTGCATCACCAAGCTCGACGTGCTCGATGGCATGGAAAAACTGAAGGTGTGCATCGCCTACGAATACCGTGGCAAGCGCACCGAATACGCGCCGCTGGACGCCGAGGGCTGGAAGGAATGCACGCCGGTGTACCTCGAATTCCCGGGCTGGAGCGAATCCACCCACGGCGTCACCGAGTGGAACGAACTGCCGCCGGCCGCGCGCGCCTACCTGCGCGCACTGGAAGAGCTCGCCGGGTGTCCGCTCGCGATCGTTTCCACCGGTCCCGATCGTGATGCCAACATCGTTCTGCGCGATCCGTTTGCGTGATGGCACGCTTGCTCCCGCGCGCGGAACGATGCGCGTCGGGGCGGCAAAACGTTCTCCTTCCCCCGCTTGCGGGGGAAGGTGCCCGAAGGTCGGATGGGGGTGATGCGGCTCGTTGCCCGCGTGCGTCCACATCCTTGTCCCATCGCTAAGCTTTCGCTTCTGATATGTCAGCACCCACCGCCAGCATGGAAATCTTCAAGACCTTCACCCTCGAAGCCGCGCATCGCCTGCCCAACGTCCCGGCCGGGCACAAGTGCGCGCGCCTGCATGGGCATTCGTTCCGGGTCGAGATCCATGTTCGTGGCGAGGCGGATCCGCACACCGGCTGGGTGATGGATTTCGCCGACATCAAGGCCGCGTTCGCGCCGCTGTTCGAGCAGCTCGATCACCACTATCTCAACGATGTGGCTGGTCTCGACAATCCGACCAGCGAGAACCTCGCGCGCTGGATTTTCGAGCAGCTGCAGCCGTCCCTGCCGGCCCTGCACAAGATCGTCGTGCACGAAACCTGCACATCCGGTGCGGCGTATTCCGGCACCAGCGCGTAGCTCGATTTTGGGTCGCGGCTTCCGCCGCTCCTACGGCCGATCCTGCAGCCGCTCCTGCGCGGGACATGGGGCGGGCTTTTTGCAGGAGCGCCAGAGGGCACGACAAATTTTGCAAGGAAAGTGCACGACGGTCGCGGCTTCCGCCGCTCCTACGGCCGCTCCTACAGCCGCGCCTACGGTGGGACATGGGGCTGGCTTTTTGTAGGAGCGCCGGGAGGCGCGACAAATAATTGCACAACGGTCGCGGCTTCCGCCGCTCCTACAGCCGATCCTGCAGCCGCTCCTGCGCGGGGCATGGGGCGGGCTTTTTGCAGGAGCGCCGGAAGGCACGACAAATTTTGCAAGGAAATTGCACGACGGTCGCGGCTTCCGCCGCTCCTACGGCCGATCCTGCAGCCGCGCCTACGGTGGGGCATGGGGCGGGCTTTTTGCAGGGGCGCCGGGAGGCGCGACAAATTTTGCAAGGATGTCGCACAACGGTCGCGGCTTCCGCCGCTCCTACGGCCGCTCCTACCGCGGCTCCTCGGCATAGTCCCACCAAACACCCATCACCCGCGGCGCGCCGCCTCGATCGCCGCGATGTCGATTTTCGTCATGCCCATCATCGCCTTGAACGCGCGTTGTGCGGCGGCGGGGTCGGGATCACTGATCGCGTCCATCAATCCGCGTGGGGTGATTTGCCACGGCAGGCCGAAGCGGTCGCGGCACCAGCCGCATTCGCCCTCCGAACCGCCGTTGCCGGTGATGGCGGTCCAGTAGCGATCGGTTTCGGCCTGGTCGTTCGTGTACACCTGCAACGATGCCGCCTCGGTGAAGTGGAATTGCGGTCCGCCGTTCAAGCCTAGGAACGGCACGCCGAGCACCGTGAATTCCACGGTCAGCACGTCGCCCTGTTTGCCGGCGGGATAGTCGCCGGGCGCCCGGTATACCGCGTCCACGCGCGAATCCGGGAAGGTGCTGGCGTAGAAGTTGGCGGCTTCCTCGGCGTTGCCGTCGTACCACAGGCAGACGGCCATCTTGCGTGTTGCGCTGACGTTGGGCATGGCTCGATCCTCTCGGTTGGCGTCGTCGTGACAGCGACGAATCACGATGTCGAAAATCGACACGCCTCGGCGATGCGTTCACGATGGCAGCCACCGCTGCGCGGCGACCCCCACACCATGGATCTGAGCGACAACGCGATCCCGTCAGAAATTGCTGTCGCCGCCGAGCAGGGTGCCGAGGCCGCCGAGCACCGAGCCTTCGCCACGGTCCTTGCCGCCGCCCTTCGGGGCCGCGGCCAGCATGCGTCCGGCCATGCGCGAGAACGGCAGCGATTGCAGCCACACCTTGCCCGGTCCGGTCAGCGTGGCGAAGAACATGCCCTCGCCGCCGAACAGCATGGTCTTGATGCCGCCGGCCTGCTGGATGTCCATGCTCACGGTGTCGTGGAAGGCCACCACGCAACCGGTATCGACGTCCACTTTCTCGCCCGCCGCGAGTTCGCGTTCGACCATCGTGCCGCCGGCGTGGATGAACACCCAGCCGTCGCCTTCCAGTTTTTGCATGATGAAGCCTTCGCCGCCGAACAGGCCGGTGAGGATCTTGCGCTGCAGGAAGATACCGAGGCTGACGCCGCGCGCGCCGGCGAGGAAGCTGTCTTTCTGGCAGATCAGCCGGCCGTTGTGCTCGGACAACTTCATCGCCATCACCGTGCCGGGGAACGGCGCCGCGAACGCGACGTGCGCCTTGCCGGATGGACCCGCGTGCGTGAACACGGTGGTGAACAGGCTCTCGCCGGTGACCAGGCGCTTGCCCGCCGAAAGCAGCGAACCCATCAGGCCGCCGCCGGAGGTCGCACTGTTGCGCGACGCGTCGCCGAACACGGCTTCCATCGTCACGCAGGAATCCTTGAACATCATCGCGCCGGCTTCGCCGATCGCGCTCTCGCCGGGATCGAGCTCGACTTCGACGAATTGCATGTCGGTACCGACGATCTTGTAGTCGACCTCGTCCGCGCCATTGCCGGGCGGCGGTGGCGGCGGAACGCCGGCCTGGCCGGCGCCGAGTTCGGGCACCGAAGCAACCGGCTTCCAGCCATCGAAACCCTCGCGCCAGCAGACATCGCCGGGATTCTGGCTGGCGTGGGTGCGCGCCTGCGCATCGTCAAACGGGCCGAGGCGGTTGCCCGCGTGACTGAAGTACCACTGTGCCATGGGGATCCCTCCGGTTGGATGTCGCGGAAGTGTAGCGAATCGGTCGCCGGATGGCGTGCTCCGAATCGCCATCGTGGCGTGCGTTGTGTTGCATCCAGGAACCGTGCAGGCGCGCGGTGGCGCTACGATAGCCCGTGCGTGCAACTTTGCCGTGAGGAGCGAGTCAGGCGATGGCGAAGCAGGCGGATTTGCTGGTGATCGGCGGCGGATCGGGTGGCTTGGCGTGTGCGATCCGCGCGGCGAAACATGGCGCCAGAGTGACGTTGTTCGAGCCGCACGAACTTGGCGGCACCTGCGTCAATCGCGGTTGCGTGCCGAAGAAGGCGATGTGGCTGGCGGCGGAGTTGGCCGAAGCCCAGTCGCTGGCGCAGACGGTCGGCTTCGATGTCGCGCCCGGCAAGCTGGATTGGCCGGCGTTCGTCGCGCGACGCGAAGCGTACGTGCTGCGGGCGCGCAATTCGTATGCCAGCCGCTTGCACGAGCTTGGGGTGGACGTGGTTCCGGCGCTCGCGCAGTTCGTCGATGCCCACAACTTGCGCGCGGACGGTGTCGAGTACACCGCGCCGCATGTGGTGATCGCGACGGGTTCGCAGGTGCGGCCATTTGGCTTGCCGGGTGCGGAATGGGTGATCGACTCCGATGGCTTCTTCAAGCTCGACGCGCTGCCGGCCCGGGTGGGCGTAATTGGCGGCGGCTACATCGGCGTCGAGCTTGCGGGTGTGTTGCGCGCGCTCGGGGCGCAAGTGGAGATCTTCACGCGCAGTGGTTTGTTGTCGCATTTCGATGCCGATCTCGGCGGCGAACTGGAAGCGCAGATGCAGGCGCAGGGCATTGCGCATCACGAGCGCTGTGCGGTGCAGGGTGTGCTGCGCGACGACGGCGCGCTGTGGCTGGATTGCGCTGACCACGCGCGGCACGGGCCTTACGATTGCGTGATCAATGCGACCGGGCGGGTGCCGAATGTCGCTTCATTGCAACTGGATGCGGCGGGCGTCCGCTGCAACGAGCGCGGCGGAATTGCGACCGACGCGTTCGAGAATACTTCGGCGCAAGGCGTGTACGCCCTCGGTGACGTCAACGGCAAGGTGGCGTTGACGCCGGTCGCGATTGCGGCGGGTCGGCAACTTGCCGAGCGCCTGTTCAACGGCAAGGCGGACGCACACCTCGATTACCGCAACATCGCCAGCGTGGTGTTTTCACATCCACCGGTCGGCAGCGTGGGCCTGTCGGAAGCCGCGGCGCGCCGGGAATACGGCGATGCGGTCACGGTGCGCAAGACGCGCTTCACGCCCATGCTGTGGTCGCTGGCGGGCCGCGAGGGCAAGACCTTCATGAAACTGGTGTGTGCCGGCGCCAGCGAGCGCATCGTCGGCTTGCACGGGATCGGCCCGGGCATGGACGAGATGCTGCAGGGCTTCGCCGTTGCGGTGCACATGGGCGCCACCCATGATGATTTCCTGAAAACCGTCGCGATCCATCCGACCGCGGCGGAAGAATTCGTGACGATGGGTTGACGCGCGGCGGAATCGACAATTCTGCAACGTCCTCGCAAAACGCATCGCGCCTTCCGGCGCTCCTGCAAAAGCTTGTCCCATGTCGCACCGCGCAGGAGCGGCTGTAGGAGCGGCGGTAGGAGCGGCGGTAGGAGCGGCGGAAGCCGCGACCGTGGCGCCAATTCCTCGCAACGTGCATCGCGCCTTCCGGCGCTCCTGCAAAAGCATCGCGCCTTCCGGCGCTCCTACAAAAACATCGCGCCTTCCGGTGCTCCTGCAAAAGCTTGTCCCATGTCGCACCGCGCAGGAGCGGCTGTAGGAGCGGCTGTAGGAGCGGCGGAAGCCGCGACCGATATGCAACATTCTCGCAAAATGCATCGCGCCTTCCGGCGCTCCTGCAAAAGCATCGCGCCTTCCGGCGCTCCTAGTTCCTGATGGCCATGCTCGGCCGCGTCGCCGGCACCAGCGGCCACGGCGTCTGTGGCATCGCGCGGCTTGCGCCGGGATGACCACCAGTCGGGTTGCGCAGAAAGTTGCTACGCCGCGTCGGCGGGTTCGTCTTCCTTGAATGCATCCACCGGCACGCAGCTGCAGAACACGTGCTTGTCGCCGTAGACGTTGTCGACGCGCGCCACCGGCGGCCAGTACTTCACCTGCTTCAGGGATTCCAGCGGATACGCCGCAAGCTCACGCGGGTAGGCGTGGGTCCACTCGCTCGCGGAAACCACGGTAGCCGTGTGCGGCGCGTGTTTCAGCGGGTTGTCCTCGCGGTCCAGCCGGCCATCTTCGATCGCGCGGATTTCGTCGCGGATCTGGATCATGGCGTCGATGAAGCGATCCAGCTCGAAGCGCGATTCCGATTCGGTCGGCTCGACCATCAGCGTGCCCGCGACCGGGAACGACAAGGTCGGCGCGTGGAAGCCGAAATCGATCAGGCGCTTGGCAACGTCCTCGGCACTGACGCCGCTGGTCTTTTCCAGCGGACGCAGGTCGAGGATGCATTCGTGCGCGACCAGCCCGTTGCGCCCGGTGTACAGCGTCGGATAGTGCGCGGCGAGGCGCTTCGACAAATAGTTGGCGTTGAGCAGTGCCACCTGGGTTGCCTTGAGGATGCCCTCGCGGCCCATCATGGCGATGTACATCCAGCTGATCGGCAGGATCGAGGCGCTGCCGAAGGTGGCGGCAGAGACCATGCCGCCATGACGCGTGTCTGAACCCTCACCCCCGGCCCCTCTCCCGAAGGGAGAAGGGAGATAAGGCGCAAGGTGTGATTTCACCGCGCACGGCCCGACGCCGGGACCGCCGCCGC
>DASSRT010000103.1:0-2184 GCA_035701705.1 Rhodanobacteraceae bacterium | reverse complement strand
GCCTTGTGTCGCTGCGGTCGTTCGGCGGCCAAGCCCTATTGCGACGGGACCCACGCAAAGATCGGGTTCAAGGCCGAATGAGGGCAAGCATTCGCCCTTGATTCCGGCGTCGGTGTCCCCAACCCTGCTTTTCACCATCGAGTCCACGGAGATTTCATGAAATCCGCCATCATCGTTGCACGCGCAGTGCTCGGCAGTTCCGGTGTGTTGCTGCTGTTGCTCGGCATCGCGTTCTGGACTGGTCACGCCTTGACGCTGATTCCGTTGCACATGGCGTTGGGCGCGGTTCTGGTCCTCAGCATGTGGATGTTGGCGGCGCTCGGTTTTTACACGCGCACCGCGACACCATTGGCAGTCGTGGTATTGGTCTGGAGCCTGATCGTGCCGTGGCTTGGCATGATGCAAACGCAACTGCTGCCCGGCGGCGCGCATTGGGTCATCCGGGCTCTGCACCTGCTGGTCGGAATTGCGGCCATGGGTTTGGGCGGCGTGCTCGCCAAGCGTTTGATGGCAAGGCAAGCACGAGACGTCGCCTGATTCCGCGGTGACTCATTGCGTTTCTATTCGGCGGCCCTGCTGTGCTGCGAATAGATCGCGTGCCAGCCACCATCGTGGTAGACGAAAACATCCGATGACATGACCCGCCCCGTCTTGGGATCCGAGAATGACAGGATCGCGACGTCGTCCTGCATTACCACCGACTTGCGGGTCGGGTGGGCCTTGAGCCAGGCATCCACCTCCTTGCGCATCTTGTCCGAGCCTCGATTTTTCGCCGCCGACTTGAGTATCGCGGCCTTGTCGCCGACTTTGCCGTCAGCGCCGACCGTGCGGTAGCCGGGCAACAGCATCGCATCCAGCCATGTGGTGTCGCCGCTCATCTCGGCTTCCATCCAGTGATGGTCGATGGCAATCACCGCCGCCGCGGTTCGGGCGGCTTCGTCGGTCTGTGTGGTTGCATTTGCGGCAAGGGCCGGCGTACCGAGGGCGAGGATGCCGGGCAAAGCCAGGCCGAGGCATGTGGCGAGAAAGCGTTCGCGGGGAGGCATGGATAGTCCTGTCGTTGGTGGGATTGCCGAGTGTCAGCGTGGGTGATCCGCGCGCGGCGCGCAGCCATGGCGTGACGAGCGCCATGCCGATCGTGACAAGCGGTCTTGCCGGCATGGTGAGTGGATGGGGCTTCCATCTTCGATACGCCGCGATCAAACTTCAGGCCCACAACCGCTTCCCGTAGACCCATGCAGGCAGTCGAAAACACCGGCTCGCGTCGAACCAGGGCCATTGCAACGGCGTTCGGATTCTGGACGCTGCTGGGGCTCTCCTATGCTTTGAGCGCGGGCTTGTCCGCTTCCAGCGAAGGCGAGGTGCCCAATTGGGGCAGGTTGTCCACGTGGTATCTCTCCAGCTTCTGGCTGTGGATGCTGCTGGTGCCGCTGGTCGCCTGGCTGGGGGAGAAAACCGCGGGAGTGGGTTGGTTGCGGTTCTGCCTGGTCCACATTCCCGCGAGCATTGCGATGGCGTTGACGCAGGTGCTGGTTCGCGTCGGGGTATTCTGGTTTTTCTGGAGCGAAAGTATTACCAGCGTTCACACCTTCGGCGGCTACCTGCAGCGCGAATTCGTGTTCAATTTCTACTTTGCCCAATTGACCTACTGGGTCATTCTGGCCGTCCTGCGGGGGATGGATTCCCGGCGCCACCTGCGCGACGAGCGCTTGCGCAATGCGCAGCTGGAAACGCAACTTGCGCAATCGCAACTGCAGTCGTTGCGCATGCAGTTGCAGCCGCATTTCCTGTTCAACACTTTGAATGCGATTTCGGCGCTGGCGCTGGCCGATCCCCAACAGGCACGGTTGATGATCGCGCGCCTGGGCGATTTGCTGCGACTCACGCTGGAGGAACGTCATGCGCAACAGGTGCCGCTGGCGCGCGAGCTGGAATTCGTGCGCAGCTACCTGGACATCCAGCGCATACGTTTTCGCGATCGCCTGGAAACGCGCATCGATGTCAGCGACGAGGCCATGCGTGCCACGGTACCCAGCATGATCCTGCAGCCGTTGGTGGAAAACGCGCTGCGGCACGGATTGTCGGACAAGACCTCGCGCGGGAACCTTAGCATCGAAGCCAGCCGCGAGGCGGATCATCTCCGCTTGCGCGTCGAGGACGATGGGGCGGGGCTGCCACCGGGCG
>DASSRT010000102.1:0-2867 GCA_035701705.1 Rhodanobacteraceae bacterium | reverse complement strand
GCAATCTGCCTTCGCTCGCGACGGTTCTACAGCGACCCTGATTCGCCAAGCTCGCTCGGACACTGGCAGAATGTCCCCGCCTGCACTGTTCGCAGGCGGGGACGAGACGTGAACCGACTCAGCGCGCGCGAACTCTTCGACGACATCCGCGAACGCATGGCCCTGCGCTGGGTGGCGGGCCAGGCCGGCGCCGAGCGCGCGCTGCAACAGGGCAGCGCCGGACCGCGGCGTCCGTCCGAGGTCGGCTATCTCAACATCATCTATCCGAACAAGTTGCAGATCGTCGGCGGCGAGGAGCTCAACTACCTCGACGGACTCGACGCCCGCCAGCGTTGGGAAACGGTGCAGAAGATCTTCGCGCACCAGCCGATCGCGCTGATCGTCACCAAGGATCAGGCGGTTCCCGCCGACCTGCGTGATGCCGCCGAGGAAACCGGCACGCCGCTGTGGGTGAGTTCGCGCCGCGGGCACGACCTGCTGACCTACCTGCAATACAAGTTGGCGCGCGCGCTGGCGCCGCAGGTGACCCTGCACGGCGTGTTCATGGAAGTGCATTCGATCGGCGTGCTGATCACCGGCACGCCCGGCAGCGGCAAGAGTGAGCTGGCACTGGAACTGATCACCCGCGGACACCGGCTGGTCGCGGACGATGCCCCCGAATTCACCCTGATCGCGCCCGACGTGGTCGACGGCACCTGCCCGGAGATCCTGCGCGACCTGCTGGAAGTCCGCGGCCTCGGCGTGCTCAACGTGCGCGAGATGTTCGGCCACACCGCGGTCAAGCGCTCCAAGTACCTGCGCCTGATCGTGCACCTGAAGCCCGCGGGCGACGAACCCGAGGACGCAATGGTGCGCCTCACCGGCGACATCGGTGCGCGCGAGGTGCTGGACGTGAAGGTGCCGCAGATCACGATCCCGGTCGCACCTGGGCGCAATCTTGCGGTACTGGTCGAAGCCGCGGTGCGCAGCCACATGCTGAAGTCGCAGGGCATCGACCAGGCCCGCATCTTCATGGACCGCCAGGCCGCGCGCCTGCAACGGCAACCCGGATGATCCGCCGATGACCGCCGCCAACGACAACCCGCCGACCCGCGTCGTCGTCCTCACCGGGTTCTCCGGCGCCGGCAAGACCGTCGCCCTGCGGGCCTTCGAGGACCTCGGCTTCTACTGCGTCGACAACCTCCCCACCGCGCTGCTGGCGTCGCTGTACAAGGCCTTGCGTGACGCCAGCCGCGGCGCGCTGCCCGGCATCGCCGTCGGCGTCGACGTGCGCAGCCGCGGCGACCTCGAACGCATGCCGGAAGCGCTCTCGAAACTGGCCGAAGCCGGCGCCGACGCCGAGCTGGTGTTCCTGGAATCCAGCGACGCGGTGTTGCTGAAACGCTACGCCTACTCGCGTCGCCGGCATCCACTGTCCGACGATGGCCGCTCGCTGATCGACGCGATCGCCGAGGAACGCGCGCGCCTGCGCCCGCTACGCGCGATCGCCAACCGCGCGATCGACACCAGCGATACCAACGTGCACCAGTTGCGCCGCCAGATCGCCACCGACTACGGCGGCGCCCGCGGCGGCCTGACCCTGATGTTCGAATCCTTCGCCTACGCGCGCGGCCTGCCCGCAGACTGCGACTTCGTGTTCGACGCCCGCAGCCTGCCCAACCCGCATTGGGACCCGCGTCTGCGTCCGCTTTCCGGCCAGGACGCCCCGGTCCGCGAATTCCTCGACGGCCAGGGCCTCGTAGTACAATATCTGGCCGACATCCAGACATTCCTCGATGCGTGGCTGCCGCGCTTCGAGAGCGAAGACAAGGGCTATTTGACCGTTGCCATCGGCTGTACTGGCGGCCGGCACCGTTCGGTGTACCTTGTCGAACGCCTCGCCGAGCATTACCGCGCGATTCGCGAACAGGTTCTCATCTTCCACCGTGAACTGGAGTGACCGCGCCACCTTGCTTGGATCGAATCTTGCACGGCATCCGGCATCCTTCCCCGACGCTCCACCATGACCACAGCTACCGCCCGCCGTCCGGATGAAATGGCCCCGGCCGGCATCCTCCTGCTCACCCACGAAGAGATCGGCCGCGCGCTGATCGCCGCCGCGCAACATGTCATGCCACGCCTGCCGTGCCAGCTGGACGCGCTGGAAGTGGGCGCCAACGACGATCCCGACACCCTGCTCGATGCCGCGGCGCGCGCCGCGCGCGCGCTCGACCACGGCGGCGGCGTGCTGGTGCTCGCCGACCTCTACGGCGGCACGCCCTGCAACATCGCCAACAAGCTCACCGCCCGCGGCCTGCGCGCCCGCTGCGTCTCCGGCCTCAACCTGCCGATGCTGCTGCGCGTGCTCAACTACGTCGACAAGCCGCTCGACGAACTGGCCGAAGTCGCCGCCAGCGGCGGACGCAGCGGAATCTGCATCGACAAGGGTTGAAAAGCGGGAATGTGGTACGAGGGACGGGAACCGGTCCCCATACCCCCATCTCCCATCCCCGGGTTTTGGTAACGTAGCGGCATGCCCGCGCCAACACCCAGGAATGCCACGATGGTCGAGAAGGAAGTCGTCGTCAGCAACAAGCTCGGCCTGCACGCGCGCGCGTCGGCGAAGCTGGTGCAATTGGTGCAGGGCTTCAAGTGAAGCGAAAGGGGTCAGGTCTAAGCGACTAAGCGAAAGGGGTCAGAGAGGAAAGGGGGTCAGGTCTTGTTTTGAGAGAGGAAAGGGGGTCAGGTCCTGAGGTTTCCCCACGAATTTCACGATGCAGCCTGCGTCTGTGCGAGTACGTCAGGCGGTAGCGTGCGCAGTCGATCGAGCCATTCGTACATTCGTCCGATCGGCCATGAGCGTACCAAGGCCTCGCGTCCGATGCGCA
>DASSRT010000101.1:0-11214 GCA_035701705.1 Rhodanobacteraceae bacterium | reverse complement strand
TGCAGGACCAGTTGCGCAACTGCCGGTGAAAAAAACCGGTGAAAATAACCGGGGTCAGCGTCTGAAGTTTCCCCACAAAACCTTTCGTCGGTTCAAGCGGTTGCCACGATACGAGCGGGCATCACGGCGATGGTAGGAGCGGCGGCAGCCGCGATACACACTTGCCCTGATCGCCGTTTTCGCAATGCGGGTCGCGCCTTCCGGCGCTCCTACACATGACCCGCGTTTTCGCAACGTGGGTCGCGGCTGCCGCCGCTCCTGCACTGGTCATCGCGTCTCCCGGGTGCGGGTAGGTGCCCTGGTTGATTCGTGGGGGGAACCTCAGACCCTGACTCCGGTTTTCCCTTACGCGATGAGCGTAAGCGTCGGCACCGGCGCATGTTTGCGTTCGTGCGCGAGCAGCCAGCGCTTGCTCGGCAGGCCGCCGCCGTAACCGACGAGGTCGCCGTGGCTGCCGATCACGCGATGGCAGGGCACGATGATCGACAGTGGGTTCGCGCCGTTGGCGGCGCCGACCGCACGCACCGCGCGCGGCCGACGGATGCGGCGGGCGATTTCGGCATAGCTCGTGGTTTCGCCGTAGGGAATCGCGAGCAGCGCACCCCACACTTCCAGCTGGAACGGCGTGCCGGATGGACGCAAGGGTACGTCGAACTGCTGGCGGGTGCCGGCAAAGTATTCGTCGAGTTCGCGCGCGGCCGCGTGCAGTTTCGATTTGCTGGCCGTGGCGTCTTCGGGTGCTGCTTGCGCGATGCCGCGCCGCGGCAGGCCGATTTCGACCAGCGCCGCGTCGTCGCCGACCAGCAGCAGCGGTCCGATCGGCGTGTCGAGGTGGTCGTAGTAGCGCATGCCGTTGCTCAAAAGCCGTACTGCAGGAAGCCGCCGTCCACTGCGAGAACCTGCCCGGTGACGTAACTCGCCGCCGGCAGGCACAGGAAGGCGACTGCGGCGGCGACTTCCTCGGGTTCGCCGATGCGCGCCATCGGCGTGCGCAGCAACACTTCGTCGAGGTATTCGGGATCGGACAGCGCTTCGTCGGTACGGCGGGTGCGGATGTACCACGGCGCCACCGCGTTCACGCGGATGCCGTCGTCACCCCATTCGCAGGCGAGGTTGCGGGTCATCTGGTGCAGCGCGGCCTTGCTCATGCCGTAAGGCACGCCGGTGCGCACGTGGGTGGCGCCGGAGACCGAGCCGACGTTCACGATCGCGGCATTGCCGTGTTGCGCGAGGCGCGGATAGGCGAGCCGGCACAGGTCGAAGGCCGCCACGCTGTTGAGACGCAGCACCTCTTCGAGATCGGCCGGTTCGATCTCCAGCGTCGGTCGCTTGATGTTGCCGCCGGCGTTGTTGATGAGCAGCGACAGCGGCACGTCGAGGTCGGCCAGCCAGTCGAAGATCGCGAGGCGATCCTCGACGTCGCCGACGTCGGCCGCGAACACGCGCGGATCGCTCGCGGGGAAATCCTCGCGCAGTTCTTCTGCCGCCTGTTGCAAGGCGGTTTCGTCGCGCGCCACCAGCAATGGTTGTGCGCCGAGCCCGGCCAGCTCGCGCGCGCAGGCCAGACCGATGCCGCGACTGGCACCGGTGATCAGGCAGGTCTGGCCGTCGAGCCGCCAGCGGCTGGGAGAGGCGTTCATGCGCGCACACCGTTGGGTATTTCGGAAAGCTTAGCCCAGCTTGCGCCGCGCTGCCGATCGCGCGAGACTGCGCGGCATGAAACGACTGCTTGCTGCATTGCTCGCCACCGCGCTGCTCGCTGCGTGTTCCTCGCACACCGACGTGACGGCGTCGAGTTCGGCCGCGCCCGCGCCGGCCACCACCAACGCGCTGGCCGGCACGCCGATGGCGACCTACGGACACGACCTCAACAAGGCGAAGAACGTCCAGAACGTCATCAACGCGCAGGCCCAGAAGCAGGCTGCGCAGATCGAAGCCGCGACGGGCAGTTCTTCGGATTGATGGCATCCCCCCGCGCCTTCGGCGCGACCCCCTTCCTGCGGAAGGGGGTGATCGAGTCACACACTTGCTGCGTGCATTCAAACTCCCCTTCCTGCGGAAGGGGGTGATCGAGTCACACGCTTGCTGCGTGCATTGAAACTCCCCTTCCTTCGGAAGGGGGTGATCGAGTCACACGCTTGCTGCGTGCATTCAAACCTCCCTTCCTGCAGAAGGGGGTGATCGAGTCACGCACTTGCTGCGCGCATTGAAAACCCCCTTCCGCAGGAAGGGGGTGATCGAGCCACACGCTTGGTGCGCGCATTGAAACTCCCCTTCCTGCGGAAGGGGGTGATCGAGCCACACGCTTGCTGCGCGCATTGAAACTCCCCTTCCTGCAGAAGGGGGTGATCGAGCCACACGCTTGCTGCGCGCATTGAAAACCCCCTTCCGCAGGAAGGGGGTCGATGCGAAGCATCGGGGGGATGCCCCCAGTGGCGATCAGAACCTGACTTCGGCATTCACGCCGAGCAGGCCGGTCGAGAGGTTGATGTCGTTCTTCTTGGCCCGGTAGTAGTCGTAACCGAGGCCGACGCCGAAGTTGTGGCTGACGTCGTAGCCGACACCGACACCGCCGAAATAGCCATCGGAACTGCGATGGGTGCTGATGGGCGTGATGTCGCGCGTCATGCCGTCGCCGTTCCATGCGTACAGGCCGGTGCGTGCCGACACATACCAGTTCTCGGCGAAGCTGTACCTGGCGTTGGCGCCCACCGTCCAGCCGTGCAGTGACGCCTTGCCGGGCGCTACCACCGGTTGCGAGTTGAACGCGTTTTTCAGCGTGACGTTGCCGAGGTCGTTGTAGCCGACTTCCGGACCGATCGCGAAGTTCGGCGTGACGCTCCAGCGGTAGCCGCCGTTGATCGCATAGCCGGTGTCGCTGCCGCTGTTCTGGCCGCTGCCGAAGTAGCTGTGCCCGGCGGTGCCATTGACGAAGAAACCGCTGTCGGTGCCGGTGGAATTTGCGTCCTGCGCGTGGGCGACTTGAACGAAGCCAGGTGCCGCCACGAGAGCCGTGGCGATGGCGAGGACGATTGCAGTGTTGCGCATGATTGTCTCCAGCTTGTGGATGGTCGCGCATCGGATTGCATGCGCTTGGCCATTGAGACTGGAGGCATTCGGCAACGTTCGTTAAGTTTTCGCTGCGACGTCAGACGCCATTCATCGCGTTCATGAAATCGCGTTTGCAATGGGCGCGAAACTTTCTTCGCGCGCCCGGGTCACGCGCGTGCGCGCGCTTCCAGCATCGCCACCGCCGGCAGGGTCTTGCCTTCGAGGAATTCCAGGAACGCGCCGCCGCCGGTCGAGATGTACGACACCTCATTGGCGATGCCGTACTTGTCGACCGCGGCGAGGGTGTCGCCGCCGCCGGCGATCGAGAAGGCCTTGGATGCCGCGATCGCACGCGCCAGTGTTTCGGTGCCGTGGCCGAAGGCGTCGAACTCGAACACGCCAACCGGGCCGTTCCACACCACCGTGCCGGTGTCGGCAATCATGCCCGCGTAGCGCTGCGCGGTGTCGGGACCGATGTCGAGGATCATCTCGTCGTCGCCGACCTGGTCGACGGCCTTGATCGTCGCCGGCGCGTCGGCCGCGAATGCAGGCGCCACCACCACGTCGGTCGGGATCGGCACGTCGGCGCCGCGCAGGGATGCCGCGGCGATCACCTTGCGCGCCGCGTCCAGCAGATCCGTTTCGCACAGCGACTTGCCGACCTTGTAGCCGGCCGCGGCAATGAAGGTGTTGGCGATGCCGCCGCCCACGATCAACTGGTCGACCTTCTCGACGAGGTTCTGCAGCAGCTCCAGCTTGGTCGAGACCTTGGAGCCGGCGACGATCGCCAGCAGCGGTCGCGCGGGCGCATGCAGCGCCTTGCCGAGCGCATCGAGTTCGGCCGCCAGCAACGGGCCCGCGCAGGCGACGGGCGCGAACTTCGCGACACCATGGGTCGATGCCTGCGCCCGGTGCGCGGTGCCGAAGGCATCCATCACGAACACGTCGCACAGCGCGGCGTAACGCTTCGCCAGCGCTTCGTCGTCGGCGTTCTCGCCGACGTTCATGCGGCAGTTTTCCAGCAGCACCACTTCACCGGCTTGCGCCGCGGCGCCATCGAGGTAATCGCGGGCGAGCCGCACCGTGCTGCCCAGCTGCGCGGACATCCACGCCGCCACCGGCGCCAGCGATTGGGTCTCGTCGAACACGCCTTCCTTGGGCCGGCCGAGGTGCGACATCACCAGCACCGCCGCGCCCGCGTCACGCGCCGCGCGCAGCGTCGGCAGTGCCGCATCGAGGCGTTGCGTGGAGGTGATGCGGCCGTCCTTGATCGGCACGTTCAAGTCCTCGCGGATCAGCACCCGCTTGCCGGAAAGGTCGAGGTCGGTCATGCGGATGAAATCCATGGGCGGTTCCTGGCGCGCAAAGCGGGCATTTTCGCCGCCGCCCCGGTTTCTGGCAACGCATGGATGGCGCGCCCGCCGAAGGTGGCGTAGCCTTGGAGTCCGGTCCCGAGGGGGAGACGAGCATGGCCCGGCAACTCACCTTGTACAGCTACTGGCGATCGAGCGCGGCCTATCGCGTGCGGATCGCGCTGAACCTGAAGGAGATGGATTACACCATCCAGCCCGTGCACCTGCTCGAAGGCGGCGGCCAGCAGCATGCGGCCGACTATCGCGCGCTGAATCCGCAGCAGCTGATCCCGCTGTTGCTGGACGGCGAACGCGCGATCCGGCAATCGGTGTCGATCATCGAATATCTCGACGAGGTGTACCCGGAAACGACGCCCCTGCTGCCGCGCGACCTGCGCGAACGTGCGCGCGTGCGCGCGCTGGCGTTGTCGATTGCCTGCGACATCCATCCGCTCGGCAATCTGCGGGTGCTGCAATACCTCGAGTCCGAGTTCGCTGCCAAGGACAAGCAGAAGAACGCGTGGTCGAAGCACTGGATCAAGATCGGCTTCGATGCGCTCGAGGAGATGCTGGCCGGCAGCCCCGAAGTCGGCCGCTGCTGCAGCGGCGATGATCCGACTCTCGCCGATTGCTGCCTGATCCCGCAGGTGTACAACGCGCGCCGTTTCGGGTTGAAGATGGACGCCTATCCGACGATCAGCCGGATCGATGCGGCGTGCACCGAACTCGATGCCTTCAAGCGCGCCGCACCGGAAGCGCAGCCGGATGCGCCGGCGAAGTAGCGCGGGAACGCGCTGGCAGGGTCAGGCCCGGCGTTAGCCAAGGCGTGAGCGGCACGGCATCCAGGATCCGCACCGCATCCCGGCTGGACGGCGCCCCGTTGGCCGGGGCAGCCGGCCAATACCGACTTCCGGATGCCGCGTCGCTCAGCCAGCGTTCGCGAACGCCTCGGTCATGTCGAGCATGCGGTTGGAGAAACCCCACTCGTTGTCGTACCAGCCGATGACCTTGACCAGGGTGTCGCCCATCACGCGCGTCTGGGTCGCGTCGTAGGTGCACGAAGCCGGGTTGTGGTTGAAGTCGATCGACACCAGCGGCTGGTCGTTGACCGCCATCACGCCCTTCATCGCGCCGTTCGCGGCTTCGTTGATGGCGGCGTCGATCTCGGCCTTGGTGGTCGCGCGCTGTGCAACGAAGGTCAGGTCCACGCAGGACACGTTGATGGTCGGCACGCGCATCGAAAAGCCGTCCAGGCGGCCATTCAGTTCCGGCAGCACCAGGCCCACCGCCACCGCGGCGCCGGTCTTGGTCGGGATCTGGCTGTGCGTCGCCGAACGCGCGCGGCGCAGGTCCTTGTGGAACACGTCGGTCAGCACCTGGTCGTTGGTGTAGGCGTGGATGGTGGTCATCAGGCCGTGCACGATGCCGATCTTTTCGTGCAGCACCTTGGCCAGCGGCGCGAGGCAGTTGGTGGTGCACGAGGCGTTGGAGATGATCTGGTCGCTGGCCTTGATCTGGTCGTGGTTGACGCCGTACACGAAGGTGCCGTCGACGTCGGTGCCGGGCGCCGAGATGATCACTTTCTTGGCGCCGGCGGCGAGGTGCGCCGCAGCCTTGTCGCGCTTCGTGAAAAGACCGGTCGACTCGATCACCACGTCGACGTCGAGATCCTTCCACGGAAGTTTCGACGGATCGCGTTCGGCACACACCTTGATGCGGTCGCCGTTGATGACGAGATCACCGTTGTCGACGGCGACCGTGCCCGGGAACTTGCCGTGCGCGGTGTCGTACTGGGTCAGGTGCGCGTTGGTCTCGGCGTCACCGAGGTCGTTGATCGCGACGATCCTGATCGCGCCGGTGCGGTTGGATTCGTACAGCGCACGCAGGATGTTGCGGCCGATGCGGCCGTAGCCGTTGATCGCGACCTTGATCGCCATGGTGTCGTCCTTCGTCGAAGCGGGGGGTGGAAACCGCCATTTTAGCCGGTTTGTGCCGCGGCTTCACGCCCGGAAGCGGCCCTGTACATGGCAAACTGGCATTTTCGCGGGAGTGGGCATGCCACGGGCATTGCACAGGAATTCAAGGCTGCTCGCGTTGCTGTTCGCGTGTGCGGCAGCGCTGTTGTGCGCACCGCCGGCGCTCGCATGGGGTGCGCTCGGCCATCACATCGTGGCGCGTTTGGCCGAAGCGCAATTGACGCCGACAGCGTGGGCCGAAGTGCAGCGACTGCTGGCGGTGCGTGGTGCCCGGCACTTGTCGCAGGTCGCGAACTGGGCCGACGACCTGCGCGACGTCGATCCGGCGCTGTTTGCCCGCACCAAGCACATGCATTTCGTGAATTTCCATTCCTCCGATTGCATCTACCACCCGCCGATCGAATGCGCGCGCGGCGACTGCGCGGTGGCGGCGATCGAAAAGTATTCCGCGATTCTTGCCGACCGCTCGAACAGCGATGCCGAGCGCGCCGAGGCGCTGGCCTTCCTCGTGCATTTCGTCGCCGACGTGCACCAACCCCTGCATGCGGGTTATCGCGACGATGCCGGCGGCAACGACGTGCAGGTGCGCTGGGACGGTGAAGGCACCAACCTGCACCGGGTGTGGGATTCACTGCTGCTCGACAGCGCGCAGCTTTCGGCCGCGGACTACACGCGCAAGCTGCAAGCCGAGACGATGCCGGTTGTCGCGGGTGGCACGCCCGCGCAATGGGCCGAGGAAAGTTGCCGCATCGACCGCGGCGGCGGCGTGTATCCGGCGTCGCGCGTCATCGACGGGGTCTATGCAGCGCGCGAACGGCCGGTCGCGGAACAGCGCTTGCGGCAGGCAGGCGCGCGGTTGGCGGCGTTGCTCGATCGCGATCTGGGGAATGGGTGACGTGATTGGAGACCCATCTCCCCTCGGGAGAGGGGCAGGGGTGAGGGTACGGAGATTAATGGCTTCTGGTTTCGCCGAACCCTCACCCGGCGCTTCGCGCCACCCTCTCCCGCTGGGAGAGGGCAACAGCAGGTCAGTACGCGATGCCCAGCCTGCGCATCAGCTTGCCCATCAGCCATGCCGGGCCGATCAGCAGTTGCACGATGTTGGTGAGGAACGCCGGGCGCCGGCCTTCGATGGCGTGGCCGATGAACTGCCCGATCCACGCCAGCACGAACAGCACGCCGGCGAGGACCAGCAGGCCGCGCGGGCCAAGCGCGCCGTAAAGCGCCCACGCAATGGCGCCACCGGCGATGAAGGCGAGCGCCATCGCGTAACTCAGTTTGCGCGACAGGCGGTGGTAGAACAGGAAGGTTGCGAACATCGCGACGACCGCCCACACGCCCGGTTTCAGCCATTGCGGCAGGATCGGCGGAATCGTCCACAGGGCCGCGATCACCGCCCAGGTGATCACCGGCACGCAGACCCAGTGGATCGCGCGGTTGGTCGGGTTCTGGTGGTCCTGCGCGTAGCTGCCGAACCATTGGTGGATGTCGCGCATGGCTTCTTCCGCGGCGTGGATGCTGGAGTCAATCTACGCCAACGTCGCCAGCAACGCCACGCTGCGCGATTCAATCCAGCGTGATGTTGGCGAGCTTCTTCAGCGCCTCGGCGTATTTCGCGGCGGTGCCATCGATCACCGCGCGCGGCAACGTCGGGCCGGGCGCGCGCTTGCCCCAGTCCAGCGTTTCCAGGTAATCGCGCACGAACTGCTTGTCGTAGGACGGCGGACTGATGCCGACCTTGTACTGGCTGGCTGGCCAGAAGCGCGACGAATCCGGGGTCAACATTTCATCCATCACGTACAGCTTGCCCGCGGCGTCGGTGCCGAACTCGAACTTGGTGTCGGCGATCAGGATGCCGCGCTCGGCGGCATACGCGGCGGCGAATTGGTAGATCGCAAGCGTGGCGTCGCGCACCTTGGTGGCCAGCTCGGTGCCGATGCTGGCGACCACCGCGTCGAAGCCGATGTTCTCGTCGTGGGTGCCCTTGGGCGCCTTGGTGGACGGGGTGAAGATCGGCTCGGGCAATTGCTGCGCCTGGGCCATGCCGGCAGGCAGGGTGATGCCGCACAGCGCGCCCGTGGCCTGGTAATCCTTCCAGCCGGAGCCGGCGATGTAGCCGCGCGCGATGGCCTCGATCGGCACCGGCTTGAGCCGTTTCACCACCACCGCACGCTTCGCGTACAGGGCCGCATCCACGCCCGCGGGCAACACCGCAGCAACGTCGATGCCGGTCAAGTGGTTCGGCACCAGATGCGCGGTCTTGCCGAACCAGAAGTTCGAGATTTGCGTGAGCATTTCGCCCTTGCCGGGAATCGGGTCGGGCAGCACCACGTCGAACGCCGACAGCCGGTCGCTGGCCACGATCAGCAGGTGTTCGTCCGGCAACGCATACACGTCGCGCACCTTGCCGCGGTGCAGGAGTTCGAGGCCGGGGAGATCGGACTGCAGCAAGGTCGTGGGCATGGCCGCATCGCCTGGGCAAATGAAACCGGCATTGTAATCGCGCCCGGCCCCCGGGGCCCATGCCGGCGGCGGGTCGGCTGATAAACTTTGCGGATGCGTATCGCCGTTTCGATCATCCTTGTGCTGTTGTCGCTGGCCGCCGTGGCTGCGCCGCCGGCGCCGGTTCGCCCGCCGCAGCTGGGACTGTGCGCGGCCTGCCATGGCGAGCATGGCCACGCGCGGATTCCCGGCGCGCCCAATCTCGCCGGCCAGCCGTATCAATACCTGCTGCAGGCGCTGCATGAATATCGCGACGGCACCCGCAAGGTGCCGGTGATGCAGGCGGCCTCCGGTCCCTTGAGCGAGCGGGACATGCAGGCGCTGGCACGCTGGTTCTCGGCGCAGTCGCCATGCCAACCACCGCAGGCGGCCGAGTGATGCGGATCTGGGGCAAGTTGCTCGGCTTCCTGGTCGGGTTTTTCGGGTTCCACAGTTTCAGCGCGGGCCTGCTCGGCGCGCTGGTCGGCCACTTGCTGATCGACAGCCGCTGGTTGTCCGGACTGGCTCACAGCGGCGGCAAGGATGCCTATGTCGAACCGCTGTTCGCGCTGATGGGCGCGCTGGCCAAGAGTGACGGTCGCGTCACCGAGGCCGAGATTTCGATCGCGGAAAAGCTGATGACGCGGCTGGAGCTGGATCCGCTGTGGCGGCGCCGCGCCATCGACGCCTTCAACAAGGGCAAGGCGCCCGGCTTCGACCTCTCGCAAACGCTGGTGGACCTGAGTGCCTGGTGCCTGCCGCGGCGCAGTTCGGTGATGCCCTTCCTCGACATGCTGTGCGACGTCGCGCTCGCCGATGGCCCGCTCAACGACGACAAGCTGCGGGTGCTGAAGCAGGTGGCGTATTCGCTGCGCGTCAGCGAGATCCAGCTGGTCGCGTTGCTGGCGATGAAGGGCTTCGCCTGGAACGCGGGGTCCGGTCCTGGTGCGGGCGACTGGGCGCATGCCGGCGCGTATTCATCGACCGGCCCGCAACGTCCCGCGCCGCGCAGCCAGGGGCCCGATCCCTACACGATCCTCGGGGTCGCGCGCGATGCCGACGAGCGCACCATCAAGCGCGCCTACCGCAAGCTGATCAGCCAGTACCACCCCGACCGCCTCGGCAACATGCCCGAAGACATGCGCCGGCGCGCCGGGCAGCGCGCCAGTGAAATCAATGCGGCGTGGGAGCGCATACAATCGGAGCGCGGGTTCAGATGAAAGCCGGCTTTTCCCCTCTCCCTGCGGGAGAGGGTGGCGCGCAGCGCCGGGTGAGGGTTCGGACCACGCGCAAGACTCGTACCCTCACCCCTACCCCTCTCCCAAAGGGAGAGGGGTTCACTTAGTCGAATCAACTACGCATCCAGGCAGCACCCCATGGCAAAACAACCCTGCGTGATCGCCCCATCCATCCTCTCGGCGAACTTCGCCAAGCTGGGCGCGGAAGTCGATGCCGTGATCGATGCCGGCGCCGACTGGATCCATTTCGACGTGATGGACAACCATTACGTGCCCAACCTCACCATCGGTCCGATGGTGCTGAAGGCGTTGCGCGGGTACGGGATCACCGCACCGATGGACGTGCACCTGATGGTGGAGCCGGTGGACGCGATCGTGCCCGATTTTGCCGAGGCCGGGGCGACGTCGATCAGTTTTCATCCCGAGGCGACCCGTCACGTGGACCGCACGCTCTCGCTGATCCGCGATCACGGTTGCAAGGCCGGGCTGGTGTTCAACCCGGCGACGCCACTGGACTGGCTGGATTACATGCTGGACAAGGTGGACATCATCCTGGTGATGTCCGTGAACCCCGGCTTCGGCGGGCAGGCGTTCATTCCCTCGGCGCTGGAGAAACTGAAGCGGGTGCGGGAGATCATTGACCGCAGCGGCCGGCCCATCCACCTGGAAGTGGACGGTGGCGTCAAACCGGACAATATCGCGCAGATCGCCCGCGCCGGCGCCGACACGTTCGTGGCCGGTTCGGCGATCTTCGGCAGCGACGATTATCGAAAGACCATCGCCGCCATGCGCGCGGCCGTCGGTTGAACCGGTTTGGAAGCAACCCGTCCGCCAATGAACGCGAATGAACGCAAATTGCGTTCTTGTGAGACTTCAGACGAAGCAAGCTGTTGTGAGAAGCCAGCCCATGGATGGCTGTTCCGGTGTCACTGATCGCGCTGCCGTGACGCAACGAACTGCCTCGAGACGCAGCGTTCATGGACGACGCAGGAACAAAAACAACGGCCCCGGTGCAGAACACCGGGGCCGCAGTCGACCAGGAGAGGAATCAAGATTCGCCGGAGCCGCAAGGCTCCCAACCACGTGGTGGTCCGCCGCGCTGGTCACCTTGCCGGT
>DASSRT010000100.1:0-5551 GCA_035701705.1 Rhodanobacteraceae bacterium | reverse complement strand
CACGCGCGTGATCAGCGGGATCGGCACGTTCATGTCGTGGAAGATCGGCACGAACTGCGGCAGCACGAAGGCCAGCAGCAACACCAGCGAGCCCAGCACGCCGAACAACAGGAAGGCCGGGTACACCAGCGCGCCGATCACGCTTTCGCGCAGCTTGCGCGCGCGTTCGAGGTAATCGGCCAGCCGCGCCAGCGCCGCGTCCAGCGCGCCGCCGGCTTCGCCCGCACGCACCATGCTCAGGTACAGCTTCGGGAACACGCCGTGTTCTTCTTCCATCGCGCGCGACAACGACGAGCCGCCACGGACGCGGTCGCGGATGCGCTCGATCACCCGCCGCGCGCGTTCGCCTTCGGGCAACTCCAGCAGCATCTGCAGCGCGCGATCCAGCGGCAGGCCGGCGTGCAGCAGGATGCCGAGTTGCGAGGTGAACTCCACCAGCGCCGCGCCCGCCAGCGGCTGCTTGCGGAAACCGCCGGACAACCATCCACCGCCCGCTCCGGCATCGCCCGCTTCCAACGGCACATTGCCCTGCGCCTGCAAGCGTGCGATCACGTCATCCACGGTCGCCGCATCCATCCGGCCCTCGACGGTCTCGCCGGAAGGCGTGACGGCCTTGTAGCGGAACGAGGCCATGTCAATCGGGACCGGGAACCGCGGACCGGAGTCCCCGACGGCAACACCAACCTTCACACCCTTCCAAAGCAAGGGGGTCGCCGCACAACAGCGGGGAGATGATGCGGCGGGATCGGACAAAAGCCATCCCCCTCGCTCCCCCTTCCTGCGGAAGGGGGAAGACAAGCGGGTCGCGGTGGCGTGCGTTGCGCCGGCACCTGGCTTGCGGTTCCCGGTTCCGCCTTTCAAGTTTCATCTTGGGCGACACGCAACACCTCTTCAATCGTGGTGAGTCCCGCCAGCGCCTTGCGCAGGCCGTCTTCGTACATCGTGCGCATGCCGGCCTCGCGCGCGGCGCGCTCGATGTCGCCGGCGTCGGCGTGCTGCATCAGCAAACGCCGCAGCGCGTCGGTCATCGTCAGCTGTTCGATGATCGCGAGCCGGCCACGGAAGCCGCTGGGATTTTCCGCCGATGGTTTGGCACGGTACAGGCGCAACGGGCGAGCATCCGTGAGCTTGTCGAGCCCGAGTTCGGCGACCATTTCCGGCAGCGGCTCGTAGGCTTCGGCGCTGGCCGGATCGAGCCTGCGCACCAGCCGCTGCGCGACGATCGCGTTGACGGTCGAAGCCAACAGGTAATCTTCGACGCCCATGTCGAGCAGGCGGGTGAGGCCGCCGGCCGCGGAATTGGTGTGCAGGGTCGACAGCACCAGGTGTCCGGTGAGCGCCGACTGGATCGCGATCTTGCAGGTTTCCAGGTCGCGCATTTCGCCGATCATGATCACGTCCGGATCCTGGCGCACGATCGAACGCAGGGCGCCGGCGAAATCCAGCCCGATGGCGGGCTTCACCTGCATCTGGTTGATGCCTTCGAGCTGGTACTCGACCGGATCCTCGACCGTGATGATCTTGCGCGCGGGCGTGTTGATGTGCGACAGCGCGGTGTACAGCGAGGTGGTTTTGCCCGAACCGGTGGGGCCGGTGACCAGCAGGATGCCGTGCGGCTGTTCCAGCACGCGCAGGAACGGCGGCAGGGTCTGGGCATCGAACCCCAGCGACTCGAAATCCAGCACCACGCTGCCGCGATCGAGGATGCGCATCACCACCGACTCGCCGAAGCTGGTCGGGATCGACGACACGCGCAAGTCCAGTTCCTTGCCCTGCACGCGCAGCATGATGCGGCCATCCTGGGGCAGGCGGCGCTCGGCGATGTTCATGCGCGCCATGATCTTGATGCGCGAAATCACCGCGGCGGTACTGGATGCCGGCGGCGCCTCGACCTCGTGCAACACGCCGTCGATGCGGTAGCGCACCTTCAGGCGGTTTTCGAACGGTTCGATGTGGATGTCCGACGCGCGCGCTTCCACCGCACGCTGGATCAGCAGGTTCACCAGCCGGATCACCGGGCCTTCGGAGGCGAGGTCGCGCAGGTGCTCGATGTCGTCTTCGCCGGA
Source organism: Rhodanobacteraceae bacterium (assembly GCA_035701705.1). Taxonomy (GTDB): domain Bacteria; phylum Pseudomonadota; class Gammaproteobacteria; order Xanthomonadales; family Rhodanobacteraceae; genus 66-474. Next base: position 3,485 of record DASSRT010000100.1, on the reverse strand, counting down.
AGCCTCGCCGCCCTCGCCCTCCATGCCCTCGACGATGCTGCCGAGCGCGCTGCGCCCGGCGCCATGCCAGCGTTCGATCAGGTCGTCGATTTCCGAAGCCTGCGCCACCACCAGCGACACCGGCCGACCGCAGGCCAATTGCACGGCGTGCGCGATGTAGGCATCACCCGGATCGGCCGTCGCCAGCTGCAGCACCTCGTCGCTGCCGCCGACCGGCACCGCGTGGTACTGCTTCATGAAACGCACGCCCAGCGCGGTTTCCGGCGGCGCCTCCGGCGCGTCCTTCGCCGACAGCAACGGCAGCTGCAGGGTTTCCGACCACGCCTCGGCGAGGTCGCGCTCGGACACCAGGCCCAGACGCACCAACAGCGCGGTCAGGCGGGTTTCCGGCGCCTCCGCCAGCAATCGCTCGGCGCGCGTCACATCATCCGGCTTCAGCCGCCCGCGTTCGACCAGCAGCGCGCAGACGCGCGCCTCGCCACCATCGTCCGATGGGCGAACCGGTCCCGCGTCGGGCTGCAACACTGCCGACATGGCCAAACCTCGACTGGTTGTGGGCTGCCAAGCCACCATTGTTAGCACACTCAGGGCGACGGCGCGAGCGGGAACGATCCGTACCTGAACGCTACGGCCTCACCGAGCGTGGTGCCGACGCCAGCAGCGGTCGCCCCGACTGCCACCTTGCCGACGCGTCAAAATTTGTCCATTACCCTTTATCCGGTATCGCACTCGCCGTGATGGCGAGGATGCAACGAAATCTTCGACCGTCTGTCGCGCCGGTACCCGTCGAACGATCGCGACATAAAAAGTCACCGACGAGGATACCCACCAGATCGAAGACCAACTCAACCGGCATCCAAGGAAACGATTGGGCTTGCATAGCCCCCGGTGCTTGAGCTATCCGTCAAACGCGTTGCACTTCGTGGTTGAACCCACCGGTCAATAGACAAAAAAACCTGACCAGCCACCAACTTCACGAGAAGGGGTGGCTGGCCAGGAATCCAACAAGGTATCGATGGCAGCTGGCATCTGTAGCGGAGGTGGTAGCTGCTACCACATCACCCTGACCACGATATCCCTCTTGCCGTTCGGCGACACCGTCACCGGAACGGCGTCCGGTCTGGCGTCTGCGCGTTCACCGATGGCGTCCATCGCGCGCGGAACGGCTCGAATGGGCATCCATCGACGAACATGGTGCACGTTTCGATCACCCGCACACTAGAAGTGCGGCGGGATCCGGCGAACCGTTCCCGCGCACTATCTTGCTTGAATGCGTGGCCGGGTTATGGATGCCGCAAGCTCACAGGATGGATGTCAATGGTTCCGGGAGGCGGCGTGTCGCCCGGCAGGAATACCGCCGGGCCCGCGCCTGGCGCGCATCCGGTCATCAACCCCTGATCGGAACCCCACTCAACGACATGATAATTGTAAGGACACGAACCCATACCCCCACCGAATCCCAAACCCGCCATCGGCGCCGCAACCACCGGGACCGGGGACATCAAGGCAGCAACTGACATCGCCGAGACAACAGCAAGTACCGGAAACAGCTTCATGATTTCGCTCTCCTGCAGTCCCCCCCTGCGATTTCGAAAGCTAGCCGGCGGGTTGGTCACTGTCAATTTGCACCAGCGAAACCCCTGGCGCCCCCACATTCGCGCTGGAAACCGCGGCTGACACCCACCCGGGGGTATGGCAAGATGCGGGCATCCGGTGTCGCCAACCGTTGCGCCTGGGGATGGGCAGGCCGCGCGACCGTGGCTTCGGGAGTTGCGTCGCCAGCGCCTTGCGCCGGCCCAGTTGGCCCGCGATCACGGCAACACAGCTCGACACACTTCGCCAGGGGAACACGAATGCCTGCACAACCTGCGACGGGGGCCGCCCCCATCGTTCCATTCTGGAACCGCCTGCGCGAGATCACGCTGTACCCGGCGCACATGAGTTCGTTGCTCATGATCATCCTGCTTGCGCTGGGGAAGCTGCTGGTATTCGTGCCGTTCGGGTTCATCCTGGTGTTGCTCGTCACCGTGGCGATGTACCGCTACGCCTTCTCGTGCCTGCGGGCGACGGCGAACGGCTACATGGAGCCACCGGAGTTCACCGACGGCGACGCAAGCAGCCTCGGCTGGAAGCAGATCTGGTTGATGGTGATCCTGCTGGTAGTTTCGCTGCTGGCGGCGGTGGTGTTCGGCCGCACTGCGGGGGTCGTCGCGATCGTGCTGCTGCTGGGCCTGGCCCTGCCCGCCGCCACCATGACCCTCGCCATGGAAGAGAGCCTGCTCGCGGCGCTGAATCCGCTGCGCTGGCTCGCGATCGTCGGCCGTATCGGCTGGCCCTATCTCGCCGTCGCCGGCCTGTGCCTGGTGATTGCCGCCAGCCAGCGCTACGCCGCGCACTTGATGGCCGGGATCCTGCCGATCTTCCTCGCGGTGATCGTGATCGCGATCATCGCCAACTACGCGCTGGTGATGACCTTCCACCTGATGGGCTACCTCATCTTCCAGTACCAGGACGAAATCGGTTTCGTGCCGGAAAAGCCGCAGCTGTTGCGGACCGCGGCCGAGATGGATCCGGATCAGGAGTTGCTCGACGAGGCCAGCGAGCTGGTCCGCGCGGGCAACCCCGAGGCTGCGACCGAACGCCTGCGCAGCCACCTGCGCGGTCGCGGCGGCTCGCCGGCGGTGCACACCCAGTATCGCAAGCTGCTGCGACTGGCGCATGACAACGAGGGCCTGCTGCGCCATGGCCACGAATACCTGAACATCCTGCTGGCGCAGGACAAGGATCGACAGGCGTTGGACCTGCTGGCGGAATGCCAGGCCATTGACCCCGGATTCGCCCCCGACGATGCGGCGCAGACGACCCGGCTGGCGCGGCTGGCAGCGCAGCGAGGTCAGGCGCAAGTCGCGTTGCGGCTGCTGAACGATTTTCCGCAACGCTTTCCGAAGAGCCAGTACCTTGCCGAAAACGGCTTGCTTGCTGCCACCCTGATGCACGAACGCTTGAACCAGGACGAGCAGGCGCACGCGCTGTTGTGCAAGCTCAAGGCGGAACACCCGCACGACCCGCTGATGCCCGACATCAAGGCCCGCATCGCCCTGATCGAGAAGATGATGACGGCGATGCACAAGCCGGCGCCGGAGGCGTGAAGAAGAAGCCAGCACCAGAAGCCTGAGGAATCTCAGGTTTTGCGCGTCATCCCGGCGAAAGCCGGGACCTGGCGACCTTGCTCTTCGACACGGTGCGTGCACGTCACTGGGTCCCGGCTTTCGCCGGGATGACGAGAGAGGGGATTGACGCGCGCCCGCAGCTCAACCCTGCTGCAGCAGGAACCGCGCCTTTGCTGCGTATTCGCTGGCAGCAAAATGCCCTTCGAGGTATTCGAGGCGTGAACGCCGCCTCGGTGAGCTTTCCGGTTCGCGCAGGGCCAGCTTGAACCATGCCGGCGCCAATTCGGGCAAGTCCGGCGTGCGTTCGGCGATGCC
>DASSRT010000099.1:0-9977 GCA_035701705.1 Rhodanobacteraceae bacterium | reverse complement strand
CGGGCGGGCGAGTGCTCGAACAAGGCGGCGATCTTCGCGTATGCAAGGTACGGGTCGCGCGCGATCAGCACCGGCACCGGGCTGGCATCGGCGTGGGTGGCGTGCAGCACCACCACGCCGGCGTGGGTCGCGGCAAGATCCGAGGCGTAGCGAGGGTTGGCGAGGAAGGCGAGTTGGCCGTCTTGCGCACGCGCCAGCGGCGCCACGCCGTCGATCACGCGCGCGCCGTCACCACGCGCTTCGAGCTCGAAGCGCTTGGCAAGTTCGTCGATGCGGTAGCCGCGGTTTCGTTCCATCCGTTCCGTCCGGAGATCGCGAAAGAATAGCGAGAAGCGAGGCAACCCGCGAATGAACGCATGTCAGGGTAGTGGTGCAGTTTGAATCTTTTCCATTCGCGTTGAGCGTAGCCCGCGCAGCGGGCGGAGTCGAAACGCAAGCTGCCCTTCGACTCCGCGCCTTCGGTGTCACGCTCAGAGCTTGCCCCGGACTTGATCCGGGGACGAACGGACTCAACCTCGACCAGTGCCCATGTCAGCGACCGCTGATCCCGCTCGCGTCCCCTGCACCCACGCGGATGGTGCTGCCGTTGCTGCGTCCTCAGAAGGTGCGGCCGAAATAGAACTGCAGCGCTTCCTCGAACGGCTTGTCACCCGGCTTGTCGCGGATCGGCCGCGCCAGATTGATCACGATCGGGCCAACCGGTGCAATCCACTGCAGCGATATGCCGACGGACGCGCGCAGGTCGGAAACCTTGAAGTCGCCATAGCTTCCGAACACGTTGCCGACGTCAGTGAACAGCGAGATACGCGCCTTGTCGTTGTCCTTGAAGAAGGGCAGTACCAGTTCCGCGCTCCCGAGCACCTTGAAGGCGCCGCCGACGGGTTGCGGGTGGTAGTACTGCGGGTTCGCATACGGGTTTGCGGCGGTGGTGACCGTCGGGCAAATGCCATCGACCGCGATTGCGCTGATGGCAGCCTGTCCGTTGGTGCCGATTTCGCCGGAGCAGATGCGCGGGCCGAGCGTATTGTCCTGGAAGCCGCGCACGTCGCGCACGCCACCGGCGTAGAAGTTCTCGAAGAACGGGAACGACATCGTATGGATGTTGCCGGCGGCGTCGGCGTACTGCACCGAGATGTCCTTGGAACCGTAGGTGCTGCCATAGCCCAGCGTGCCGGAAACATGCCCGATGAAGCCGAACGGCAGCGGGAAGTAGTCGCTGGTCGACATCGTCAGCTTGTAGTACTGCACCGTCGCCCCGGGCAAGGCAACTTCGGCGCTGAACTGCTGCAGGCCGCCGCGGGTTGGCTTGAAGTACTTGTTGAGTGTGTCGTGCGAGTAGGAAAGCGTGAGCGGGACCGTGTGCGCCGTGAAGTTGCCGATCTTGTTGAGCTGGTTGAGGAAGACCAGCGGGCTGTAGCCCTGGATCCACACGATCTTGTTGGTGTTGATGCCGATGCCGGCGTTGATGCTGTCGGTTTCGCTGATCGGGAAGCTGAGGTAGGTGGAGAACGAGTTGGTGTTGGACAGGTAGGACGCGATGTTTTGCTCGCCCTGGTTCAACTTCAGCACGCTTGCGCTGTAGCCGATGCCGATACCGCTGTCCGTGAGGTACGGATTGAAGAACGACACCTGGTATTGCTTGAGGAATACGCTCTTCGACAGCGTCGCGGAAACGCGGTTGCCGGTACCGAGGAAGTTGTTGTTGACGATCGAGGTGCTGAGGATCAGGCCGGACACCTGCGAGTAGCCGACGCCGAACTGGAACTGGCCGGACGACTCCTCGGTCACGTTGACGTTGAGGTCGACTTCATCGGTGGTGCCGGGCACCTTGACGGTGTCGACGCTGACATCCTTGAAGAACCCGAGCCGCTGCAGCCGCACCTTGGAGCGGTCGATGGCCGCCTGCGAATACCACGCGCCTTCGAACTGGCGCATCTCGCGACGCAGCACCTGGTCCTGGGTGTGGGTGTTGCCCTTGAAGTTGACGCGACGCACGTAGACGCGCTGGCCGGGTGTCACGTAGAAGGTCAGGTCGACGGTGTGGTTCTTCTCGTCCACCTTGGGTACCGGAGACACTTTCGCGAAGGCATAGCCGATGTTCGCGAGAACGTTGGTGATGGCATCCGATGACAGTTCGATGGAGTGGCGATTGAAGACCTCGCCATCCTTGATGCGCAACACCTTGCGCAGCGCGGCTTCAGGCAGGACCAGCGTGCCCAGCAGGTGGATGTCGGAGATCTTGTAGATGGTTCCTTCGTTGACCGCAGCCGCGATGTAAATGTCACGTTTGTTCGGGCTGATGGTGACCTGCGCCGAACTGATGTTGAAATCGGCGTAACCGCGATCGAGGTAATAGGAGGCGAGCTTGGTCAGGTCGCCGGACAGCTTCTCGCGCGAATACTGGTCGTTGTTGGAGTACCACGAGGTCCAGTTGGGCGTGCCCGACTCCCAGTCCTTGCGGATCTCGTGGTCGCTGAAGGCGCGGTTGCCGACGATGTTGATTTCCTGGATCTTGGCGGCCTTGCCTTCCTTGATCTCGATGTCGATGGCAACGCGGTTGCGGTCGAGGCGGGTGACGTGCGGCTCGATGGAGACGTTGTACTTGCCGCGATCGTTGTACTGGGACACCAGCTGCTGGCGCAGCTGGTCGAGCGTCAGCCGGTTGAAGGTCTGGCCGGTGGCGAGCCCGGAGGCCTTCAGGCCCTTCATCAACTGGTCGGTCTTGATGTCCTTGTTGCCGTGCACGGTAAGGCTGGCGATCGACGGGCGCTCGATGACCTTCACGATCAGGATGTCGCCCTGGCGTTCCAGTTCGACGTCGCTGAAGAAGCCGGTGTTGAAGAGCGACTTGATCGCCTTCTCGGCGGTGGCATCGGTGATCGTCTGGCCGCGCTCGACCGGCAGGTAGCTCAGCACGGTGCCGGCGGCGATGCGCTGCAACCCCTCGATGCGGATGTCGGTGACGGTGAAGGGCTGGAACGCGTAGGCGGCCGCGGGGGCGGCCAGCGCGGCGAACAGGATCAGTGCGGCGACTCTCTTCATCGTCGATTCCGGGAATTCAGGGGATGCGGATGCAAACGGTGCATCGTACAGGCGCAGCCGGTTGCGGGAAAGCGGCGTAGTCAGTGGCGTGGCTGCCACGGGTGTTGTCGGGTTGTGCGTGGCGGGCCGAACCCGCCGTCATGACGCGATGACCCGAAGGATGTCGTTGTAGAACGCCAGCCCGACCAGCATCACCAGCAGGGCCATGCCGACGTATTGTCCGGCGATCATCGCGCGCTCCGACAGCGGCCGGCCTTTCACCCCTTCGGCGACCAGATAGACCATCTGCCCACCGTCGAGGATGGGTATCGGCAGCAGGTTCATCACGCCGAGACTGAGCGAGATGATGCCAAGGAAATACAGGAACCAGGCCGGGCCCATTTGCGCCGAGGTCTGCGCGTACTGGGCAATCGAGATCGGGCCGGACAGGTTGGACAGCGAAGCCTGGCCGGTCAGCATGTGGCCCAGCATCTTGACGGTCATGGACGTCAGGTCCCACATCTGCCCGAACGCGGCGGGAATCGCCGCCAGCGGACCGCGCTTGAACACGGTGTCGTAGGCCACGGTTTTCTGCTGCACGCCGACGCCGATCGCCCACGTCTTGCCGGCGTGCGGTTCGTTGGTCAGGCGCGGCTGCAGGCGTACCGTCATCGGTTTGCCGGCACGCGTCAGCGTGAGCGTCATCAGCTTGTCCGGGCCGGCGCGCTTCTTGATCACGGCCACCATGTCGCTCCAGTCGTCGATGGCAATGCCGTCGATGCGGGTGATGCGATCGCCGGGCTTGAGGCCGGCCGCTTGCGCCGCGCTGCCCGGAACCACTGTGCCCACGACCGCCGGCAAGACCCGCTGCAGTGGCAGCATGCCGGTCTGGTCCATCACCGTCTGCGCGTCCGCGCCCGGCGGCAGCTTGGTGAAATCCAGCACCCGGGTTTCAACGTTGCCTGCGGTTGTGCGCAACTTGATCGGCGTCGCGTGGCGCGACTCGGCGGCGGTGCTGAGCGCGAGGCTTAGATCGGTCCAGTTGGCAATCGGTTGGCCGGCGACGTCGAGGATCCGGTCACCATTCTGGATGCCGGCCTGCGCGGCGATGTTGCTGACGTCGCCCACCAGCGGCTGGAAATCGGGCTTGCCGATCACCAGCATGGCCCAGAAGGCCGCGACCGCGAAGATCAGGTTGAAGCCCGGTCCGGCGAGGATGATCAACATGCGCTGCCAGATTGGCTTGCCGGTGAACTCGCGCGGGCGGTCGGCGGGCTCGACGTCGACTTCGCGCGCGTCCAGCATCTTCACGTAGCCGCCCAGCGGGATCCACGCCACGCAGTATTCCGTGCCGTCCTTGCCGTACCACGATTTGATCGGCTTGCCGAAACCGACCGAGAAGCGCAGCACCTTCACGCCGCAACGGCGCGCGACCCAGAAATGGCCGAACTCGTGGAAGGTCACGAGGATGCCGAGGGTGACGATCATCCACCACGCGGAACCCAGGATATTCAGGAACTCATTCATGTGCTTGCGGCAGCAACCTCTTCAGGACCGCATGATACGGCAACCGCCCTGAAGCGCCGCGCGGCGCGTTTCGGGCAGGTGGATGCATGGACAGCGCCGGGGCGGCCGTGGTTCCGCGTCAAAGGCCCAGCAGCAACTTTCCGAGCACGAAAATCGGCAGTGCCGCGACGATCGAGTCCATGCGGTCGAAGACGCCGCCGTGGCCGGGAAACAGGATTCCCGAGTCCTTGATGCCTGCGTGCCGCTTCATCAGGCTTTCAAACAGGTCGCCCACGATCGAGAACAGCACGGTCAGCAAGGCCAGCGCGACGATCGCCGGCAGCCGCTCGACGGGGACTTTCAACAGCGCGCCGCCCACGAGGCCGACCAGCCCCGAGCACACCAACGCACCGTAGACGCCTTCGCGGGTCTTGCCGGGGCTGATCGCGGGTGCGAGTTTGGTCTTGCCCCAGCGCCTGCCGGCGGTGTACGCACCCATGTCCGCCACCGACACGATGCACGCGAAAAACAGTACCCACCAATGGCCGTGCCCGGAATTGGGGCGGGCCATGTCGCCGTGCATCACCACCACCGCGCACCAGGCCGGCATCACCACCAGCACACCCACCAGCAGTTTCAGGATCGCGTGCGCGTGCGTGGGTTTCGCCGCGCAGCGATTGTGGCGCAGCCACAGTAGTGCCAGCAGCCACCATGCGAGACCCAGCAAAACCGGCAGCCACCACCACGGTGACTTGCAGACGCGCCACAGCAGGCCGAACACGATCGCGTAAGCCAGGAGACACAGTGCGCGCAGGAAGTATCCATGGACACCTGCCATCCGCGTCCATTCCCAGAGGCCCAACAGGAACACCAGCCCCAGCAAGGACGCGAAGGTCGGCGCGCGGGTCAGGAAGATCAGCGCGAGGATCAGCGGCGCGAGGACGAGGGCGGTGATGACGCGCTGCTTCAGCATGGGATGGGGATCAGCTCGCGCGGGCGGAGGGCAGGGGCGCCGGTGCGCGTCCGAAACGTCGTTCGCGGCGCGCGTAGTCGGCCAGCGCGAGGTCGAATTCGGTCGCATCCATGTCGGGCCACAGCGTATCGGTAAAGTACAACTCGGTGTAAGCCAGCTGCCACAGCAGGAAGTTGCTGATGCGGCGCTCGCCGCCGGTGCGGATGAAGAGGTCGGGCGGCGGCAGGTCACCAAGGCACATGCAGCGGTCGAGCGCGTGCTCGTCGATGCTGGCAGGGTCGAGCGTGCCAGCAAGCGTTGCCGCGGCCAGCTGGCGTGCGGCCTGCGCGATGTCCCAGCGCCCGCCGTAGCTGACGCAGACATTCAGCACGAGGCGGGAGTTGCCGGCGGTACGTGTGGCGGCCGCGTGCATGCGCTCGCGCAAGGTTTCGGAAAATGCCGACAGGTTGCCGACGAAGCGCACGCTAACGTCGTTCTTGTGCAGATCGTCGATTTCCTTGTCGATCGCCTTCAGGAACAATTCCATCAGGGCGCCGACTTCGCTGTTCGGGCGTTTCCAGTTTTCCGACGAGAACGCGAACAGGGTGAGCACTTCGATGCCGTGGCGCAGGCAATACTCGACCGTGGCGCGAACGGCTTTCTGGCCGGCGCGGTGGCCGAAGCTGCGCGGCTGCGCGCGGCGGCGTGCCCAGCGGCCATTGCCATCCATCACGATCGCGAGGTGGTGCGGGACACGCGGCTGCTTCGCGGCAACGGCGCGTACGCGTGGCTTGCGGGTGGTGATCGAGCTCATCCCCATGGCTCAGTTCGCTGCGTGCCGTTGGCGGGTAACGCCGTCGCGCTGCGGCCGCGCGCTGCTCCCGGAGACGTGCGCCGGGACGTTCACAGCGCGAGCAGTTCCTGTTCCTTGGTCTGAACCGTCGCGTCCACTTCCTTGATGAAGTGGTCGGTCAGTTTTTGCATGTCGTCCTGGCCACGCCGGTCTTCGTCTTCGGTGATCTGCTTGTCCTTGAGCAGGTCCTTGATTTGCTGGATCGCATCGCGGCGAATATTGCGGATCGCGACCTTGGCGTTTTCGCCGGCGTGGCCGACGTGCTTGGCCAGGTCCTTGCGGCGCTCCTCGGTCAGCGGCGGCATGTTGAGGCGGATCACGGTGCCCGCGGTGGTCGGGGTAACCCCGAGATCCGAGGCCATGATCGCCTTTTCGATCGCGGCGACCATCGGTTTTTCGTACGGCGTGATCGTCAACGAGCGCGCGTCGGATACAGCCACCGTCGCGACCTGGTTGAGTGGCACGTCCGAGCCGTAGTAACTCACGCGGATGCCATCCACCAGCGCCGTGCTGGCGCGGCCGGTGCGCAGGTGCGACAGCTCGTGGCGCAGCGCCTCGACACTCTTGCCCATGCGGGATTGGGTGTCGCGTTTGATGTCGTCGAGCATGGCAAGCGCTTCCGGAATGTTCGGTCAGTCGTCAAGTATAGCGGCCAAGCGCGCGCTTTGGCCGCGCAGCGGCGCACGCGGACGCGCAAGTCGTCCAGCGAACACCGTTATCCCGGCGCAACAAGCACGCGCGGTGTCACCAGCCCATGTAATGACCGCCGTTGATCGCAAGGTTCGCGCCGGTGATCCACGCGGCCTTGTCGTCGAGGAAGAAGGCGATCGCGTAGGCGATTTCGTCCGGTTCGCCGAGGCGCCCCAGCGGAATCTGCGCGACGATCTTGGCGCGCACGTCTTCCGGGACGGCCATCACCATGTCGGTGCCGATGTAACCGGGCGACACTGTGTTGACGGTGATGCCGAACTTGGCATTTTCCTGCGCCAGCGAGATGGTGAAGCCGTGCATGCCGGCCTTGGCGGCGGCGTAGTTGGCCTGGCCGTACTGGCCCTTCTGGCCGTTGATCGAGCTGATCTGGATGATGCGGCCCCACTTGCGCGCGCGCATGCCTTCGATGACCTGCCGGGTCACGTTGAAGCACGCGTTCAGATTGGTGTTCACCACGTCCGTCCACTGCTGGTAGCTCATCTTGTGGAAGGTGGTGTCGCGGGTGATGCCGGCGTTGTTGATGAGGATGTCGATCGGGCCGAGCTGGCTTTCGATGTCCGCGACCATGGCCTTGCACGATTCCGGGTCGGAAACATCGCCCTTCACGGTCAGGGCATGGATGCCTTCGTCGGCGAGCAGGTTCCGCCACGCCTTGGTCTTTTCCTCGTTGCGGTAGTTGGTCGCGACCTTGTACCCCATCTTCGCCAGCCTGCGGACGATCGCGGTGCCGATGCCGCCGGTACCTCCCGTAACCAATGCCACGCGTGCGCTCATGACGGCTCCTTTCCGGGGTGTAGTGGGATCATCCTACGCCCTGTTTTCGAATCGGGCGAGGCATCGGAATTCACGCTGACGCGTGCTACGCTCGCGAGCTTTGCCGATCGGCATGGTCGTCGGTCAACGGCTCTGCAGCGCGCGCGTTGCGCCCGGTCAGGCCGCGTGCGTGGCGACCCGCGTTGACAACGAAGCGCTCAGTTGAGCGTGTACAACGGGTACAGGTTGGTTTCCTCGTTGTCCAACCGTTGTTCCAGCAGCTTGCCGACCGCCGCGTAGTCATCGGCGAACTCGCGCCGCTGTTCCGGGGCGAATCCACAGGCCTGATATTTCTTGACGAAGTCGACCACCCCGCGCGCAATCGCGTTCATCTCGCGCCGGAAGTCGTGCATGACCGCCGCGTTGCTGGGGTCGCCAGCCAGTGACTGTTCGAGGTAGGTATAAAAGCGCACGTTCTCGGTGAGTACATGTGCTTCGAGGCGGGATTTGAACTGGATCAACAGCGGCCGGATTTCGCTGTAGGTTCCGGCTTTTTGTGCATCACCGACCCGCGAGAATATCTGTCCCAATTGCGCGTGATCGTTCAGCATCGACTGGATCAGGTTGGGGTCATAGCTGACACGTCGCGGCGCCGGCGCCGGGGAGGGTGCGGGCATCGACGTTGCCGGGGTCGAAGGAGTGCCATCATGGCCAAACAGCTTGCGGAAGAAACCCATCGTCATGTCTCCAGTTGCTGAGGGGGCGCAACGGATATCCGGAACGAGCAGCGTGAAACGGGTAATGCGCCTATGTGGCAAGCAAATCATGTGCCACAATTTCATTGTTGGCACCGCAAACGTGAAATTGCCGCTGTAAATTGTTGCAGTTGTTTTTTGCTGGTTTTTATCAATGCCCAGCTGCCCGTTGCTTCAAGTGCGGCAGGTGGGTGGAGATCACCGGCATCCACGCCATGACGTGATGTTGCGCGGCGTCGTCATCTGCATCAACGCAATGATTGCCCTTGCCTGATTCGGCGAACCTTTCCGGTCAGTGGTCGCACACGGGCAGACCACGATCACCCGCCCGGTGAGTCAGGCCGCGCAACGAAGTCGGGTCGAATTCCCGCGCCGCACGCTGCAGTCGGGTCGCGGCATCGGGTGCGTCGGGCACGGCCTGACCGAGGAAGCCGAGCGCATGTGCGAGGCTCGCCATCGGCGAACGCAGGTCGATGGCCGGTGCATCACTCGACTTCGACAGCTTGCATCCATCCGCATTCACCGCGAGTGGAATGTGCATGTATGTCGGCGTGGGCAGGTCCAGCAATCGTTGCAGCAGGATCTGGCGCGGCGTCGAATCCAGCAGGTCGTGACCGCGCACGACTTCGGTGATGCCCTGGAAGGCGTCGTCCACCACGCAGGCGAGCTGGTAGCTCCACAAGCCATCGGCGCGTCGCAACACGAAGTCACCCACTGCGTCGCGCACGTTTTGCTGCTGAGGACCTTGCAGCAGGTCGTCGAACGAAAGGGTTTGATCCGGTACGCGCAGGCGCCACGCGGGCTCGCGTCCGGCGACTTCGGCACTCACGCAACGGCCATCGCGATGCAATGCGCCCGCGGCTTCGAGGTCGCTGCGGCTGCACCAGCACGGGAACGCATGGCCCGCATCAACGAGACGCTGCAAGGCCGCGGCGTAGGCATCGCCGCGTCGCGACTGGTAAAGCACCGGACCATCGGCGCTGAATCCGCACACGGCGAGCGCGGCGAGGATGGATGCGGCCGAACCCGGGACTTCGCGCGGGGGATCGATGTCTTCGACACGCAACAACCAGTGTCCGCCGGCGCGCTTCACGCTTAACCAGCTCGCGAGCGCGGCAACCAGCGAACCGAAGTGCAGCTCGCCGGTAGGCGAGGGCGCGAAGCGTCCGATCGGGATGTCTGGGTGAGGTGGCACCGGCGGCGGGATCAGGGCTGCCGGTACAACCGGTACAGGTTGTCTTCCTCGGCGTCCAGTCGGTGTTCCAGTTGCTTGCCGACGACCGCGTGGTCATCGTTGAACTGCGCGAGATCCTCCGGCAGGAATTGACTCCCGTGGTATCGACGGACGAATGCGAACAGATTGCGTGCGATTTGCGCCATTTCGCGACGGTAGCCGCGCAACAGGCGCAGCGTGCGCGGGTCACCC
>DASSRT010000098.1:0-18331 GCA_035701705.1 Rhodanobacteraceae bacterium | reverse complement strand
CGGTTCGCAATGCCGCGCGTGTTGTTGACGACCGCAACGACGCACTGGTCGTGGATGATCGGGTCCTGTGAGAGGAACCCGTTGTCTCTGCACCAATCGAACCTGAGGAACAGGAATTTCGTGCGCCCCCCCGGCTTCCAGGTAATCGTCGAGATCGTGTTGGGGCGTATGTCCCGTACTTCCGGCTTGCAGACCAACTGTTTGCGCCTGAGGTCCACCGTCACCGTGATGAAATGGTGTGAGTACTTGCTTTTGATTGCCATGGTGTTCTCCTTTCGGGGTAGGTGAAACGGCTCGATGGTGATCGTCAGGGATGGTCGTGGGCGGCGTGCGGTTTGGATCCGCCTACTCGCAACAGTCGGGCGATGCGTGCATCGAAACTCGGGTCAGGTGGATAGGCGATGCCGTGTCTTTCGAGCAACGCGACGAATCCGGCCGGCCGGTAGCCCGTCTTTTGCAAGGCCAGGACATAGGGTTTGGCGGCGGCGTTCTTGTTTGAAGCAAGCAATGCCGCGATCAGCAACGCATGCGTGCGTGGATCGGATGAATGCGCGGCCAATCGCGTGGCGATCGTCAGCGCCTGCTGGCGGTTTTGTGACGCAGCCTGGCCATGGCCAACGTCCTCGGCCAATTGCGCCTGCACGAGCAGTATCTTCGCCTCGACGCCCAGCGATCGACTCGAGTTCGGGTCATTCTTGAGCGAACGCTGCACATTTACGAGGGCTGCTTTGGCGAGCGTCTGAGCCTTCGATGGCTGCCGCCGCGTGATTGCCAGCCGTGCGCCCACCCATTGCGCTTCAGCGAGGTTTTCCGCCCACTGGGCGTTGTCTGGATCCTTGCGTACCAGGCGCTGCAACGTGCGGATGGAAGCGGCGACCGGACCGGAAGCGGCGGCGGGGTCGCCCTGTTCGAGATGGAGTGTCCCTGCCAGTGCCTGGTAGTACGCGTAATCCCCCCACCAGCCGTCGTGGCTGGGGTCGAACGCGACGAGGGCTTTGGCAATCCGCAATGCCGAATTGACGTATGCGAGGCCACGGGTGGTTTGGCCCGCCAGCGCGAGGGTGCGACCGAGGATGGCCTTGCTCGCGAACAACGTGTCCTTGATCTGTTGGTCGTGCGGATTCCTTGCCGTGGCGGTGTCGTATGCATGAACTTCCTGCTGATAACCCTCGATCGCCTTGCCCAGTTTCCCACGCACCAGCGCGAGCGTGGCGAGGTTGTCGTGGGCGTCACCGAGCGACGTCTGCCAGCCGACGTCGTCGGGGTGGGCTGCTGCCATCTGCCGGCACAACGCCAGATCGCTGGCGAATTCCCGCTCGGCGAAGTCCAGTTCCCCGCGTGCCAGTGCGACGTGGCCGAGGTTGTTGTACACGTCGACCAGGTTTTGCACGGTGTCGTTGCTGGATGGAGCCAGCGACACCGCGCGTTCCAGTGCAGCCGCCGATTGCCTGAAGGCGGCCTCGGCCAGGTCGAGCCTGCCCTGGTTCCAGTCGGCGAACCCGATCCACAACAGGTTTTCCGCATAGGCGTTCTGGCGGGTTGCGTCGTCGGGTGCGTCGTCAACGAGCCGCTTGTTCAATCGCAGTGCCTGCTGGAACGAATCCTTGGCATCGGCAAGCCGGCTTTTGTCCATGCGCACTTCGCCGATGCGTTGCAGCGCCTTGGCACGCTCGGCAAGCTCGACGTCGCTGACGTCGGTCGGCGGCAGCGACTTGAAATACGCCATGGCCTTGTCGTCGACCACGGTAAGCACGTTCAGCTTGTCGAATCGGCGCAGACGCTTGGTCAGGTCGCCCAGCATGAAATCGACCAGGTCCTCGGCCTGCTTCTGGCGTCGTTCAGCTGACTGTTGCGCGACCACGGCGGTGTGCTGGGCCAGCACCGCGTTGTGGCGGGAGATCAGTGCAACCACCGCCAGCACGATCGTCACCGCCATCACCAGCAGCGCCAGCCCGGTGATCGCCGCCATCCGCCGCAGCTTGCGGTGCTGCTCGCGTTGCTTCAACGCGTCGAAGCCCACGTCAAGCATGCCGGCAATGAGTTTCAGCCGGGCGTTGGCCTTGCCGTCCTTGCCGGGACGCGCATCGGCAGCGACCGGCTCGGCGCGTTTAGTGCCGGGCTGGCCTAGATCGTCGAGCTGGCAGCGCAGCGCCGGGCAAAAACATTCCTCGGCTTCGCGACCCGGCAGGTCGCTGGCGTTGGGCTCGCCCTCCACGATCACGCAGAAGATCCGCCCGCCCCGGCCCATGCGTTTGTACGCCAGCACTTCCTCGTTGACCCAGCGCGAAGCCGCCGCAGCCGGCGAGCAGATCACGATAAGGTTTTCGGATTGGCCAAGCGCCTCGTTGACCTTGCGGCCGAGCTCGGCGGCGCTGGCCAACTCCTCGCGGTCGCGGAACACCGGATTCAAGCGACGCGGGATCACGCCGGCTTCGGTTTGTTTCCCGACCAGCCGCGAGGGCACGCGGTAGCTTTCCAGCGACCGGTGCAGCCAGTCCGCCCACGCCTTGTCGCGGTGGCAATAACTGATGAAGGCGCGATAGCTGAAGCCGACGCCGTTCGACGATCCTGGCATGCGACGCCCCCTTGTTCGGATTCACCACTGGGGAACGCTCGTCTTGGCGTGGCCGGACCGGATGGAACGGCGCAGTCGGGCGGGCAGCACGAGCCTAGCACCAATCGACAGCGGCGTCGCGCGGCAACTAGCCGAGCGGGCGGGTCATGCGCAGCAACTCGACGTCGAAGCCGGCTCGTTCGTATAACGCGCGGGCGCGGGCGTTGCCGGGAAATACCGCAAGGGTCAGGCGTTCGCAGCGATGCGCCGCGGCCCACGCGTGGGCGTACTCCAGCAGCGTGCGACCGATGCCGTTGCCATCGTGCCCTGTCGCCACGGCCAGATCGGAGATGTGGCAGTTGCGCGTGCCCGCGAAAAAGTCGCGCATCACCTGCAGGTGCAGGAAGCCGCTGCGTTCACCGGAATCCCCTTCGCTGATGAAGAACACTTCTTCCCCAGACGGCGCCTGCAGCGCGTTCTCGATGTCGGCACGGATCGCCGCCGCGCAGTCACGCTTGCGCCGGCCCTTCGGCAAGTCGAACTCCACGAAGCGCGGCACCAGCGACAGGATGAAATTCGAGTCGTCCGGTGTGGCGGGGCGGATGGTGATTTCGCTGCGGCTTGGAGTGTGCGTGGGCGGCATGGGTTGATGAGGAGATCCCGTTCGCTCGGCTGGAGACGATTGTCTTCCCCCTTCCGCAGGAAGGGGGATCGAGGGGGATGGCTTTGGCACACCCTTGCGCATCCCCCCGCGTGCCTTCGGCACGCGACCCCCTTCGTATCGAAGGGGGTGGTCATCCAAACAATGCATCCGGCATCGCCAGCACGCTGTCGGCGCCGGCCTGGATCGCGGCGAGGTGGGTGCGCGTGCGCGGCAGGATGCGGCTGAAGTAGAAGCGTGCGGTCAGGCGCTTGGCCTGCTTGAAGTCTTCGGACTGCGCTGACGCATCCGCGGCGGCGACGCTGCGCGCCCAGGCGAAAGCGAAGGCAACATAGCCCGAATACATCAGGTAGTCGTACGCCGCGGCACCGACTTCATCCGGATTGGCGACCGCGCGCCTGCCGACGCCCTGCGTCATCTCGCCCCACTCCTTGGCCAGCGCCGCCAGCTTCGGCAGGAATTCCTTCAGGCCTTCATTGGCGGCGTGCTGCTGGCAGAATCCGCCGATCTGCGCAAGGAACAATTTCAGTCCTTCGCCCTGCTGGCGCATGATCTTGCGACCCAGCAAGTCGAGCGACTGGATGCCGGTGGTGCCCTCGTAGATCGTGGTGATGCGCGCATCGCGCACGTATTGCTCCATGCCGTTGTCGGCGATGTAGCCGTGGCCGCCGTAGACCTGCAGCGCGAGGCTGGTGCACTCGTTGCCGTTCTCCGTGAGCATGGCCTTGACGATCGGGGTCAGGAACCCGATCAACGCGCCCGCACGCTTGACTTCCTCAGCGTCGGTGGAGCGGTGCTCGATGTCGACCAGCGTCGCCGCGTACAGGCCGAGCACGCGGCCACCCTCGATCAGCGACTTCTGCGTCAGCAACATGCGGCGGATGTCGCCGTGCACGATCAAGGGATCGGCCGGCTTGTCCGGGAACTTCGGACCCGACAGCGCGCGCATCTGCAAGCGTTCGCGCGCGTAAGCCAGGGCGTTCTGGTACGCGCGCTCGGCCAGCGCGAGTCCCTGCAGGCCCACCGCGAGGCGCGCAGTGTTCATCATGGTGAACATGGCATTCAAACCCTTGTTGGCCTCGCCGATCAGCCAACCCTGGGCGCCATCGAAGTTCATCACGCAGGTCGAGGAACCCTTGATGCCCATCTTGTGTTCGATCGAACCGCACTGCACGGCGTTGCGCTTGCCGGCCTTGCCGTTCTTGCCGACCTTCAGCTTGGGCACGATGAACAGGGAAATTCCCTTCACGCCTTCCGGTGCGTCCGGCAACCGCGCCAGCACCAGGTGCACGATGTTGCTGGCCAGATCGTGCTCGCCCGCGGTGATGAAGATCTTGGTGCCGCTGATCGCGTGGCTGCCATCGTCATTCGGCGTCGCGCGCGTTTTCAGCAGGCCGAGATCGGTGCCGCAATGCGGTTCCGTCAGGCACATGGTGCCGGTCCAGGCACCGGACACGATCGGTTTCAGGAACGCCTCCTTCTGCCAGTCCTCGCCGTGCACGCGCAGGGCTTCGATGGCGCCGTGCGACAGCAACGGATACTCGCCCCAGGCAAGATTCGCCGAGTCGATCATTTCCTTGACCGGCGCGCCGATCGATTCCGGCAAGCCCTGGCCACCCATGTCCTCGGGCGCGGTCAAGCCTGCCCAGCCGCCTTCGACGAATTGTTCATAGGCGTGCTTGAAGCCCTTGGGCGTGGTCACCGCGCCGGTCTTCTTGTCGAAGTGGCAACCCTCCGCGTCACCGCTGCTGTTGAGCGGCGCCAGCACCTGTTGCGAAAACTTCGCGGCCTCGTCCAGCACCGCGTCGACCAACTCGCGGTTGAACGCTTCGCAGCCGGGCAGCCGCGCGAACAATTTCTCGATTTCCAGCACGTCGTACAGGTCGAAGCGGATGTCGGCGAGCGGAGCGGTGTAATGCGTGGTCATCTGTAATCCCTTGTGTCATGTCGGTTGCAAATTTTCCTGATGCTGCAGCGTTGTCGCTAACGCCAGATGTTCGCCACCCCGGGCACGGGCGAGATGTAACCCTTGCCGTCGAGTTTGAACGGTTGCGGCTTGCCGGTGTCACCCTTTCCGACCGACAGCGTGCCCTTGAGTTCGTATTGCACGGCGCCGTGGCCGGCCTTGGCGAGTGCGGCGATGCCCGCTGCATCCGGGCGCAGCGTCACGGATGCGACATCGGCATCCATCTGCGGGATATCCAGTCCCGGCGACATCGCCACCTGCCCCGCCGCCGCGCCGTTGAGACTCAGGTTCGCGTCGATCGCGTAGACGTGCATGCCGGTGTCGTAACTGTAGTTCTGGAAACGTACCTGCACCGCCCAGGTGCCGTCGGAATTCACGGCGAGCTGCTGGATGCCTGCGGTGGGCGGCTGCAGTTTGGTGGCGGCGCTGCCACAGGCGCCGAGCAGCAGCGTTGCGGCCAACATGACGCAGGCGAACAAAATCCGGTGGCAGCGAAAAATGGAACGCACGGGCATCGGCTGGCTCCTGTCGGGGCATGGTGTGGGGCAACCGGCCTACTTTAGCGCGCCGGTTGCGGTTCCGTGGAAGCGTAACCTGCTTGTGGCGACGCGTGCATCACGCTGAAGGCCGCGCCCGCCTGCAGCGCGGCCAGCCGGCCATCGTCGATGATCGCCACGGTGTCCGCCAGCGCGCCCACTTCGTCGGGCTGGTGGCTGACGAGGATCGTCGTCAAGGCCAATTCGCGCTTGAGTCCGCGCAGATGCTCCAGCACCTCGGCGCGCGCCTCGCGGTGCAGGTTGGCCAGTGGTTCGTCCAGCAGCAGCGCGCGCGGCTGGCGCAACAGCGCGCGGCCGATCGCCACGCGCCGCGCCTGGCCACCGGAAAGTTGTGCGGGCTTGCGCTTCAGCAATGCCGCGAGCTCCAGCAACTGCACCGCGTCGTCGAAGGCGGCGACCGGCGCGCCGCGCGGCATGCCGAAGCGCAGGTTGTCGCACACCGACAGGTGCGGAAACAGGCGCGCATCCTGGAACACCACGCCGAGACCGCGCCGCGCCGGCGGCAGGTCGAGGCCCTGGGCACTGTCGAACAGCACTTGCCCATCGATCTCGATGCGACCGCGCCGCGGTCGCAGCAGGCCGGCGATCGCGAGCAGGGTCGAGGTCTTGCCGCAGCCGGAATGCCCGAACAAACCGAGTGCGCGGGCGCCGGATTCCAGCGCGAGTTCCAGCGTGAACTCGCCGCGCGCAAGCGTGACGTCGACGCCGATCATGCCTCGGCCTCGTGGCGGGTGCCGCCGCGCAACAGCATCATGGCCGCGATCAGCGAGGCCAGCAGGGCGACGATCACCGCGACCAGGGTGAGCCGCAGCGCGCCGCCCTCGCCGCCGGGCGTCGAAATCAGTTCGTACAACGCGATCGGCAGCGTGCGGGTCTGGCCGGGGATCGACGATACGAAGGTGATGGTGGCGCCGAACTCGCCGAAGGCGCGCGCGAACGCCAGCGCGAGGCCGGCCACCAGGCCGCGCAGCGACAACGGCAGGGTGATGGCGAAAAAGATCCGCCACGAACCGGCGCCGAGCGTCGCCGCGGCATGCTCGAGTTTTCGGTCCACCGACTCGAACGCGTTGCGCAAGGCCACCACCAGCAACGGGAACGCCATCACCGCCGCGGCCAAGGCCGCGCCGGTCCAGCGAAACGCGATAGACAATCCGGCCGCGTCCAGCAGGCTGCCGATCGCACCGTGGTGGCCGAACACGATCAAGAGGATGTAGCCGGTCACGACCGGCGGCAGGATCAACGGCAACAACAGCAGGCCTTCGAACAGCGGCTTGCCGAAAAACCGTGTGCGCGCCAGCAACCATGCGCAGCCGATCGCGAACGGCAACGAGCAAGCCACGCCGACCAGCGAGACCTTGAAGCTCAAGGCCAGCGCGACGGATTCGGCGTGCGTCAGCAGCATGCGTCAGGGCCGCCCCGCCGCAGCCATGGTGAAGCCCCAGTGCTCGAACACGGCGCGCGCGCGTGGCGATTGCAGCGCAGCCAGCAGCGCGCGTGATGCCGCGTCGTCGTGCCCGGCAACGATCGCGACCGGATACACGATGGGTTTGTGCGATCCGGCCGGGAATGTCGCCACCACGCGCACGCGCGGTTCCGACACCGCATCGGAACGGTACACGATGCCCAGCGGGCACTGCCGCAGCACCACCAGGTTCAGCGCCGCACGCACGTCGCGGGTCATCGCCATGCGCGATGCCAGTGGTTGCCACAATCCAAGCGCGGTCAGGGACTGGCGGGCGTAGATGCCGGCCGGGACGGAATCCGGCAGCGCGATCGCGAGGCGGCCGTTCGCACCGAGTGCGGCCAGCCAGGGTGCAGCGCCGTGCGTGAAATCGAGCTGGATCGTGGACGCCTTCGGGGCGATCAGCACCAGCGCATTGGCCAACAAGTCGCGACGCGTGTCCGCAACGATCGCGCCATGCCGGGCGGCGTCGTCCATCCAGCGCTCGTCGGCGGAAATGAAGACGTCCGCCGGTGCGCCATCCTCGATTTGCCGCGCCAACGCCGAGGACGCGGCGTACACCATGCGCGGGGCGGGTTCGCCGAGGATGCCGTCATGCGCCAGCTGGTCGAGCGCGGGCTGCAGGCTGGCAGCCGCGAAAATGGTCGGCGGCGCAGCGAGCGCCAGTATCGGCGCCGCCAGCGCGACCGTCGCGAGCATTGCCAACACCAACCTTCGAATTCGTTGCATGCTCAGGGTCCGGAACGGCAATGTTCGTGGATTCTAGCCGTGCCGCCGCAACGGACCCGGTTCACGCCGGTTTTCGGCGCTCACGCAGGTACTCGGCCAGCACCACGGCGTTGCAGTGCTTGTCGTCGTGCGCCATGAACAACAGGGTCGCGTTCGCATGTTCCTTCAGCAGCGCCCGCAATTCGGCGACGGCGTCGGGGTTGGCATCCAGCTCGGCGCGATAGCGTTTGCGGAACTCCTCGAACTTCGCCGGATCGTGGCCGAACCATTGCCGCAGCTCGGTGCTGGGTGCAATGTCGCGCACCCACGCCGTCAGTTGCAGCTTGGCCTTCGACTGCCCGCGCGGCCACAGCCGGTCGATGAGGATGCGTGCACCGTCGGCCTTGGTCAGCGGCTCGGTGACGCGCCGGATGCGAAATGCCATGGCCACCTCCGATTGTGTGATGCCCTTGCAACCCGTCATCATAGGCGTTTCATTGTGAAAGGTACGCCATGACCCGCCGCCTGATCGTGCGCCGCTCGCCCATCCACGGCAACGGCGTGTACGCCGCCATCGACATTCCGGCGCACACCGTGTTGATCCAGTACAAGGGCAAGCTGCTGACGCATGCCGAGGCCGACCGCATCTACGACGACGGCGCCGATACCGGGCACACCTTCCTGTTCACGCTCAACGAAAAATTCATCGTCGACGCCAACGTGAACGGCAACAGCGCGCGCTGGATCAACCATTCGTGCGCCCCCAACTGCGCCGCCTACATCGAGGAAGTCGACGGCGCGCGCAAGGATCGCGTGCTGATCGAGAGCAAGCGTGCGATCAAGGCCGGTGAGGAACTCACCTACGACTACGGCATCACGCTCGACGTGCCGCACACGCCGAAGATGAAGAAGTTGTGGGCCTGCCGGTGTGGCGCCAAAAAGTGCACCGGCACGATCCTGAAGCCCAAGCGCAAGCGCGCGCACTGAGCCGCGCCAACGCTCGTCACGTCGTCATCCCGGCGCAAACCGGGATGACGAGGGATGGGACTGATCAGACGTTCCCTAGCCGCCGCGCGCACCCTTGCTGGCCGGCTTGGCCGGACTTGCAGCCGGCGCCTGTGACCCGGTCCACTTCTTCAGCCAGGCCAGCACCGTCCGGTGCCACTGCACGCTGTTCTGCGGCTTCAGCACCAGGTGATCCTCGTCCGGGAAGTTCAGGAACTCAGCCGGAATGCCGCGCCGCTGCAACGCCGTGAACGCGCCGATACCCTGCGTGACCGGGATGCGGTAATCGAGATTCGAGTGCACCACCAGCATCGGCACGCGCCAGTCCTTGACGTGGTCGAGCGGGTTGAACTTCTCGTAGTTTTCGGGATGGTCGTACTGGGTGCCGCCGTTCTCGTGTTCCTCGAACCACAACTCTTCGGTCGCGTAATACATCATGCGCGCATCGAACACGCCGTCGTGGTCGACGAAACACTTCCACGGCTGGTTCCACACGCCGGCCATCCAGTACACCATGTAGCCGCCGTAGCTTGCACCCAGCGCGCAGGCATCGTTGCCATCGAGGTACGGGAACTTTTTCAGCGCCGCGGCCCAGCCCTTCTGCAGGTCTTCGAGTGGACGATCGCCCCAGTGCCCACTGATCGCATCGGTGAAGGCCTGACCGTAGCCGACGGAGCCGTGGAAGTTGATGGTGACCACCGCAAAACCGGCACCCGCGTAGGTTTGCGGATTCCAGCGATAGTGGAATTCGTTCGGCCAGGCGCCTTGCGGGCCGCCGTGAACCAGGAACGCGACCGGGTACTTGTGGCCCGGCGTGGCACCCACCGGCGGCATCACGTAGCCGTGCACGGTGTCGCCATTCCAGCCCTTGAACGAAAACCACTGCGCCTTCGAGAATTCGATGTCGGCAAGCCGCGCCGCATTGAAGTGCGTCACCTGCGCGAGCTGCTTGCCGTGCACATTCAGCGTGTACAGATCGGTCGGGTGGGTGAAATCCTGGCGCGCGGCGACGATGCGACTGCCCGCCACATCGAAGCCCATCACGCTGCCGTCGGAAAGCAGCTTCGCCGGCTTGCCGGTCGCCACGTCAACGCCGTACAACGCGACATTGCCTTCATCGGCAACCGTGGTGTAGAGCGTCTTGCCATCGGCCGAGAGTGTCAACGGCCCCGCCGAGCGATCCCAGTTCGGGTCGATTTCACGGCTCTTGCCGCTCGCAAGATCCAGGGCCATGATGCCGAAGCGGTCGGCCTCGAAACCCGGCACCTTCATCGCCAGGTAATAAAGCGTCTTGCCATCGCGCGACGGCGTCGGGAACGCGTCCCAGGCCTTGTTCGCCGCCGTGAGGTTCTTCGGCGCAGCGGAACCATCGGATGGCACCGCGTACACATCGAAGTTGGTCGACCACGGCTCGGTCTTGCCGGCGATGCGCACATCGAAATACACGGTGGCGCCATCCGGCGAGAAGGCATACTCCGCATTGCTGCCGTCGGGCTTCGATGGCACGTCGCCGTCGATGCCTTTCGTCAACAGGATCGGCCTGGACGAACCATCCAGCGGCATCACGAACAACTGGCCGCGGCGATGATCCGACCACACGTTCCAGTGCCGCACGAACAGGCGGTGGTACAGCCGGCCGGTGGCCTTGACCTTCTTCCGGGCATCGAGCCGCTCGCGCGTGCATTCCAGCGTCGTGCAATCCTCGAACATCTGCGCCGAGAACAGCAGCCGCTTGCCATCCGGCGACAGCTTGAAGTTGTCGACATCCAGCGGCAGGTGGGTCACCTGCACCGCGGCGCCACCGGCGACCGGCGCCGACCACAACTGCGTCGAATCCTTTTCGGTCGCAAGGAAATAAACGGTCTTGCCATCGGGCGAGAACGCCGGACTGTTGGCGCCGAGCTTCGGATCGGTCACCCGGCGTGGCTCGGCGCCCTTGTGCGCGAGGTCCAGCAACCACACGCTGGTCACGCCCTTGTTCTCGTCCCAGTCGGTGCTGCGCACGGTGAAGGCCACTTCATTGCCACTCGGGGCCAGATGCGGATCGGAGACCCGATCCATCATCGCAAGGTCATGCGCATTGAACGGATGCGAAGCAGCCATGGCAGCTCCCGAACCGAGGGCCAGCGCAAGTGCGCAAGCGGCGAACTGGATTTTCATCGTGCCTCCCCGGCAACGAATTGAACGTGACGGCACACGGTACGGTGCGCCGCGCGTGCTTGCAAATCAGTGTGGCGTCGACGCCGATGGCGCTGACGCCGCGCCCGCACCGGGACCGATGTTCGCCGCGAGGAACGCATCGACCTTCTGGAACAGTTCGGTGATGTTCTTTTCATCGTAGAAGCCGTGCGCCTCATCGGGCTTGTACAACCACTCGTGCTGGATGCCGCGCTTCGACAAGGCGATGTGCATGTCCTGGCCCTGAGCGGGCAGCACGTTGGTGTCCTTGCCGCCCACGATCAGCATCACCCTGGCTTTCAGCCGGTCCAACTGGTAGATCGGGGAATGTTGTGCCAGCACGGTTTCATCCGTTCCGACGGTGCGCTTCCAGTAGGCCTGGTCGTAGTACGTCTGCTGGTTTTCGCCGCGGAACACCATCTTCGGCAGGTCGTAGACCCCGACGTAACCGATCGCGCACTTGTACAGGTCGGGTTCCTTGACCGCACCCTCCAGCGCGGCGTAACCGCCGTAGCTGCCGCCGTAGATGCAGATGCGGTCCTTGTCGGCGATGCCCTGCGCGATCGCCCAGCGGGTGGCGTCGGTGACGTCGTCCTGCATCGTGCCGCCCCATTGTTTCCAGCCGGCCTTCAGGAAATCGTAGCCATAGCCGCCGGAACCGCGATAGTTGACCTGCAGCACCGCGTAGCCACGCGTGGCCATCGCCTGCACGTACGCGTTGTACGTCCACCAGTCACGGACGTTGTAAGGCCCGCCATGCACGAACACCACCATCGGCAGGTCTTTCGCGCCCTGCTGGCCCGGCGGATAGGTGACATAACCCTGTTCGGAGAGGCCATCGCGGGTCTTGAAGGTGAACGGCACCGCGCGGCCAAGCTGGTTCGGATCGATCCACTTGGCCTTCAGCCGCAACGGGGAAAAGCTGTTCGACGCGCGGTCGTAAAGGAAAAATGTGCCGGGGTCGACATCGGCATCGACCAGCGCGATCGCCTTGCTGCCATCGTCGGTACCCGACACGAAGCGCACGTCTTCGCCCGGATATTGCTGCATCAAGGTGACCAGCGCCTTCACCGCCGGTGCGGTGTTGTCGAACACCGACACCGCGGGACGGCCGTCGGTGAAGTTGACGCCGATCACGGAGTCTGCAGCAAGCCCTTGCGCCAATGAATGCATTTCGACATCCGGATTGCTCCAAACGTGGGTCATGCTGCGAGTCGCGGGATCGAACTTGCACACCCCGAAGCCTGTCGGCGTACCGGGGCAGTCGAACCAGACCGCCTTGTCGTCGGCCGTGAACGCGATCGGGGTATCGCGGTCGGCGCTGGCCTTCGGCAACAGTTTCCAGTCACCACCGTCGACGGGGCGCATGTAAACATCCACGTTGCCGTTCATGTTCAGCCCGTACACGAAGCGCACGTTGCCGTGGTGGTCGGCCAGGTAGTTCGCCTCGCGCATCGGCGGACTCGCCACGCGGCGCTTGAGGCCATCGCGGACGTCGAGCTTGTCGACTTCGGTGAAGGCGCCCACCGAACCCGAGGCGGCCCACGGCGTCACCGTGACCAGGATGTGGTAAGGATCGCCGTCGATGCGCGACAGGAAGGAGGCGCTGCCGCGCTCCGCCGTGGCATGCCGGATGTGGGTGCCCGTCTTCATCCCGACCATGCGATAGCCGTAAATCATGGTGGAACTGCCGCCATCGGCCGTGACGCTGTACAACTCGCCGGTCGCCAACGGCGCATCCCAACCGCCATCGTGCTCGGACTCGCTGTAGACCAGGTAACTGGGCGACACCCACCAGAACTCGTCGACATCGTCGCCCTCGCGCGGCTGGACGTTGACACCCTTGTTGGTCACCAGATTCACGATCGACAACACCGTCTGGCCGTTCGACAGCACCGCGGTGGAGGCGATGTGCGTGCCATCCGGGGAAATCTTCACCATCTTGTACTGCAAATGCCGGGCAAGATCGGAAAACGAAACCGGGGAGGCTGTGGCGACAGCCACCACGCCGCACGCCAGCGCGCCCAACACGCATCGCAACAAGATCTTCATGGAGTCCCCACCTGGATTGTCGTTCGACCGGCGCCCGGTATAGCAGCGTGAACTCGATCCGCGCAAGCCGAAGCGCGGCCTGCACCAAAGGCAACCGGGGAATCGTTTCGGGGGACATGCCGGAAGAGGGAATCGAACCCCCGACCCACGCATTACGAATGCGTTGCTCTACCAGCTGAGCTATTCCGGCACTGGCGGACCGGCTAGTGTACGGGCCGCCCATCGCTGGCGCAACGCACTGGCGGCTGCAATCACCCACCACGGCCCGCGCGCACGTCGCCGCGGCGGGCCTTGTGCGAAACCGCGGCCCGAAGCATGATCGGCGCGTGGCGAACTCGACGCAGCGCGCACAGCAGATCCGCACCACCGGGAGTGCCGAGCACATCCGGCGCGAACTGCGTGTGCTCAACACCTACCGTGTGTTCCAGGCCCTGGCCTACTCGGTGCTGTCGTTCAGCAGCCTCGCCTTCACATGGATGCCGTTGCGCGACCCGCTCATCGCGCGCGCCACCGCGGTGGTGTACCTGCTGTTCGCACTGGCGATGCTGGCGCGCACATCACGGATGCCGCGGCGGCTGACCGCCAACACCAGCGCCTGCCTGACCCTGGATGTGCTGGCGGCTTTTCTCACCACGCTGGCGATTCCCGCCGCCCATACCGGCATCGCCGCGATGCTGGTGATCAACGTGGGCGCCGCGGCGCTGTTGTTGACGCCGCGCCTCGGCGGCCTGTTCGCGGCACTCGCCACGCTGGCGATGATCGCGCAAGCCCTGCTGACCGGCAGCGACGCCACCGCGCCGCTGCTGGAAGCCGGCTTGTTCGGGGTGGCCTACTTCGCCACGGCTGCACTCTGCTACGCGCTGGGCAGCCAGATGCGCGCCAGCGAGGCGCTCGCCGAACAACGCGGCACCGACCTCGCCAACCTCGCACAAGTCAACGACCTGATCATCCGCCGCATGCGCACCGGCGTGCTGCTGGTGGACGAGGGCAACCACATCCACCAGATCAACGAATCCGCCTGGACCCTGATGGGCAACCCCGGCCTCGAACAGCGCGACCTCGGCACGCTGGCGCCGGAGCTGTCGCGACGGCTGTACCACTGGCGCACCACCCACGAGGCCGATTCCACCGCGGTGGCGCTGGCCGAGGGCGCCCCGGAAGTGGTGCCACGCTTCACGCGCCTGTCAGCGCACGACGATTCACATGTGCTGGTGTTCCTCGATGACACCTCGCTGGTGTCGCAGCGCGCCGAGCAACTCACGCTCACGACCCTGGGCCGGCTGTCGGCCTCGATCGCGCACGAGATCCGCAATCCGCTGGCGGCGATCCGCTATTCCGCACAGCTGCTCGCCGAATCCGAACTGAGCAGCGCCGACCAGCGCATGGTGGAAATCATCAACAACCACTGCGGGCGGGTCAACGAGATCATCGAGAACATCCTGCAACTGTCGCGCCGCGAACGTTCGCGCCCGGAGAGCCTCGACCTCAACAACTGGGCAGTGCGCTTCATCGATGAATACAAGGAAGCCAACGACACCGGCCAGGATCTGCTGCGCCCGCTGTTGTACCCGCGCCCGGTGGAAGCGCTGGCCGACCCGCAGCACCTGCAGCAAGTGGTGTGGAACCTCGTGCAGAACGCGTTGCGCTACGGCCGCCTGCCTGACGAACCGGCACGGGTGATGGTGGTCGCGCGGCTCGCCAGCGACAACGGACCGCCGCTGCTGGAGGTGATCGACCGCGGTCCCGGCATTCCGCCGAAAGTCGCCGCGCAGATCTTCGAACCGTTCTTCACCACCCACCAGTACGGCACCGGCCTCGGCTTGTACCTCGCCAAGCAGATGTGCGAAGCCAACCAGGCCAACCTCGAATACGTGCCGGTGGCAGGCGGCGGCAGCTGCTTCCGGATCACCCTGACGGCGCCGGCGCGCATGCCGCTGGCGGTCGAGGCGTGACGCGCGGCCCCAAGGCTTGGCGTAATCGTGGTCCTCGCGTTACCCTCGCCGACGCGGGGGGCCAACATCCGGCGGGGCAAGCATGAGCAAACAAACCGTATTGGTGGTCGACGACGAGCGCGACATCCGCGAGCTGCTCAGCATCACGCTGGGCCGCATGGACCTCGACGTCGATGCCGCTGCCAACGTGGGCGAAGCCAAGCGGCTGCTCGGCGAAACCCATTACGACCTGTGCTTCACCGACATGCGCCTGCCGGACGGCACTGGCCAGGACCTGATCGAACTGATCGCGCGCGAACACCCGGACACGCCGGTGGCGATGATCACGGCCTACGGCAATGTCGAGGCAGCCGTGGACGCCTTGAAGGCCGGCGCCTTCGACTTCGTCAGCAAACCGGTCGACATCCACATGTTGCGGCGACTGGTGCAGTCGGCGTTGCGGGTGGCGCGGGAAGCGACGGCACCGGCGGACGACGGACCCTCCGGCAGCCGGCTGGTCGGCCAGTCGCAGGCATTGAAGGACGTGCGCGCGCGCATCGCCAAGGTCGCGCGCAGCCAGGCACCGATCTACATCTCGGGCGAATCCGGTACCGGCAAGGAACTGGTGGCACGTTCGATCCACGAACTCGGGCCGCGCGCCGCGGGGCCGTTCGTGCCGGTGAACTGCGGCGCGATTCCGTCGGAACTCATGGAAAGCGAATTCTTCGGCCACAAGAAGGGCTCGTTCACCGGTGCCCACATCGACAAGGAAGGCCTGTTCCAGACCGCGAGCGGCGGCACGCTGTTCCTCGATGAAGTCGCCGAGCTGCCGCTGCACATGCAGGTGAAGCTGCTGCGCGTGATCCAGGAGAAGGCCGTGCGCCCGATCGGCGGGCGCGGCGAAGTGCCGGTCGACGTGCGCATCCTCTCGGCCACCCACAAGGATCTTGCGCACCTGGTGCAGACCGGCCAGTTCCGGCAAGACCTTTACTACCGCATCAACGTGATCGAGCTGCGGGTACCGCCGCTGCGCGAACGCGCGGGCGACATTCCGTTGCTGGCATCGCACATCCTGAAACGCCTGAGCGAACAGGCCGCCATCACCGCGCCCGCCCTGCAGCCGGCGGCGCTGGAGGCCCTCACCGACTACGATTTCCCCGGCAACGTGCGCGAGCTGGAGAACGTGCTGGAACGCGCGATCGCGCTGTGCGACAACGGCGTGATCGAGCCGGCCGACCTGATGCTGGAGTCCACCGGCAACCGCGATGACGAGGACGCACAGGAAGACGACGATTTCGACGATGTGGCGCTCGCACCGCAGGCCGCCGGAAGCGTGCCGCTCGATGATTACATCTCCAACATCGAGCGCGACGCCGTCATGAAGGCGCTCAAGGAAACCCGTTTCAACAAGACCGCAGCCGCGAAGAAACTGGGCATCACCTTCCGCGCGCTGCGCTACAAGTTGAAGAAGCTCGGGATCGACTAGCAGCTTGTTGAAAGCGTGCCGGCCGGCACGCTGCAAGGCGCCAAGTCCGGCGCAAGTCCGGACCCGGTTTCCGCGAGCGGGCAGCGAAACTCAGAACGGAATGTCGTCGTCCTCGAAGCCGCCGTGATCCTGCGGCGGTGGCGCGGACTGGCGCGCCGGGCCACCGGCCGCGGCGGCGGCCGGACGACCCTGCGACTGGCGCGGACGGAAGTCTCCGCCACCTTCACCGCGGCCACCGCCCTCGCCCGGGCCACCCAGCATCTGCATTTCGTTGGCGATGATGTCGGTGCTCCAACGCTCGATGCCTTCCTTGTCGGTGTATTTGCTCGAGCGAATGGACCCCTCGATGTACACCTGCCGGCCCTTCTTCAGGTATTCGCCGGCGATCTCGGCAAGCCGGCCGAAGAATTTCACGCGGTGCCATTCGGTGCGTTCCTGGCTTTCGCCGGTCTGCTTGTCCTTCCAGTTTTCCGAGGTGGCAAGGCTGACCGAGCACATTGCCGTGCCGGAAGCGCTGTAGCGGGTTTCCGGGTCCGCGCCCAGGTTGCCGATCAGGATGACCTTGTTTACGCCACGTGCCATGTTGCGAACCCTCGAATGGAAATCGTTGAACCGGAGGATGCTAGCAGCACCGCGCGGCGTCTGCCGGCGAATTGCCCGGCGCCGTGTAGGCGTTCGCCGATGGCCGGGCACGGGCTTGTATAATCAGTGACTTGCCTTGCGCTGGATCAGCATGAACCGACCGTCTCCCGCACCGCAGCCCGAATTGACGAACGCCTTCACCGCCGCGCGCGGACTCGCCGCCGCGGACATGGGCGCCGTCGACGGCATGATCCGCCAGCGCCTGCATTCCGACGTGGTGTTGATCAACGCGATCGGCGAGCACATCGTCGGCGGCGGCGGCAAGCGCCTGCGCCCCATGCTGCACGTGCTGGCCGCGCACGCCGCCGGCTATACGGGCGACATGCACGTGGAACTCGCGGCGGTGATCGAATTCATCCATACCGCCACCCTGCTGCATGACGACGTGGTCGATGAATCCGACCTGCGGCGTGGCCGCAAGACCGCCAACGCGGCCTGGGGCAATGCCGCCAGCGTGCTGGTCGGCGACTTCCTGTATTCGCGTGCGTTCCAGATGATGGTGGAACTGGACAGCATGGCGGTGATGCGGATCCTCGCCGACACCACCAATTCGATCGCCGAAGGCGAGGTGCTGCAGCTGCTCAACATCGGCAATGCCGAAACCAGCGAAGCTGCGTACATGCGCGTGATCGAGCGCAAGACCGCGGTGTTGTTCGCGGCCGCGACGCAACTCGGCGGCGTGCTGGCCGGCTTGCCGGAATCCCAGTGCCTCGCGCTGCGCCGTTACGGCATGGAGTTGGGCGCCGCGTTCCAGATCGCCGACGATTTGCTGGATTATGTTTCCGATGCGGACACGCTGGGCAAGAACATCGGCGATGACCTTGCCGAGGGCAAGCCCACCCTGCCCTTGATCTACGCCATCCAGCGCTCCACCCCGATGCAGGCCGAACTGCTGCGCAATGCGATCACCAGCCGGCGCCTCGCCGCGTTGGACGTGATCGTCGCCGCAATCCGCGATTCCGGTGCGCTGGAGCGCACCCGCGACCGCGCGCATGCGCACGCCGACGCGGCGCAGGCGGCGCTGGCGGAGTTGCCACGCTCGGAATATCGCGACGCCCTTGCCGGGCTCGCGGATTACGCCGTCAATCGGGCGTCCTGATTTTCTGGCCGCGTATTCCGGTCGCGGGGT
>DASSRT010000097.1:0-9003 GCA_035701705.1 Rhodanobacteraceae bacterium | reverse complement strand
TCGACGCATTCATCGCAGATGAACACGCTCGGGCCCGCGATCAACTTGCGGACTTCGTGCTGACTCTTGCCGCAGAACGAGCAATACAGGATCTTGCCGCCTTCGCCGCCGCGGCTGGGCCGGTCCTCGCTCATTTCTCAGCTCCGTGGGTCATTCGTGGATGCGCAATGCGGGTAGCCCCAATGCAGGCCGCAGCATAGCACAGCCGAACCAGGGGTCCGGCGTGCCGCGGGATCGGGGGATTGCCAGAAACAGGTGAAATATCGTGGCTTTGCGACGTATGCCTCAGGCCGACTTCACCGTTTCATCGGGACGCCGTTCGAACACCGTGTCGATCAGGCCATAGTCCCTGGCCTCCTCGCCACCCATGAAGCGGTCACGCTCCATGTCACGGGCAATTTCCTCGACGGTCTTGCCGGTGTGTTTGGCGTAGATGTCGTTGAGCCGGCCGCGCAGGTACAGGATTTCCCGCGCGTGGATCTCGATGTCGGTGGCCTGCCCCTGCGCACCGCCCGAAGGCTGGTGGATCATGATGCGCGAGTTCGGCAAGGCGAAGCGTTTGCCCTTGGTGCCGGCCATCAGCAGCAAGGATGCCGCGCTGCAGGCCTGGCCGATGCACATGGTGCTGATGTCCGGCTTCACGAACTGCATGGTGTCGTAGATCGCGAGGCCGGCGGACACCACGCCACCCGGGCTGTTGATGTAGAACTGGATGTCCTTTTCGGGATTTTCCGACTCAAGGAACAGCATCTGCGCCACGACCAGGTTGGCGACGTTGTCGTCGATCGGGCCAACGAGGAAGATGATGCGTTCCTTCAGCAGGCGCGAATAGATGTCGTACGAACGCTCGCCGCGCGAGGTCTGTTCGACCACCATCGGCACCAGGTTCAGATTCTTGATTTCGGAGCTGGTCGAGTGCTGCATGGATTTCTCCCGTGGATGGACGCGACGCTCAGGCCGCGGTGCCCTGCGGGTGCATCACCTCGTCGAAACTCAAGGACACTTCGGTGGTGTCGGCGTGTTCTGCCACCCACTCCGAAACCTGGTCTTCGAGCACCGCGGTGCGCACGTTTTCCATCAACTGGGGATTGCCGCGATAAAGTTCAATGACCTGCTCGGGCTCCTCGTAGGTCGAGGCAATCTTGGCGATGCGCTCGGTGACCTTGCGGTTGTCGACGCGCAGGTTGTTGGCCTGTGCGATCTGGCGCAACAGCAGGCCGGCGATCACGCGCTGGTGGGCGATCGGCTGCGCGGCTTCCATCGCCGCGTCGGGAATCGCCTGCTCGCCGAGGTTCGGCATCGCCGCGCGCACCAGCGATTCCGCTTCGGCGCGTTCCAGCACCTTCGGTACTTCGATATCGGCGTAGGTGGCAGCCAGCTTGCTGCCCACTTCGTTGCGCAGGCGCGCACGCAGCGCGTTGTCCAGCTCGCGCTCGAGGTTGGCGCGAACTTCCTTGCGGAAGGTCTCGACCGAACCGTCGGCGATGCCGAAGTTGTGGATGAACGCCGCGTCCACTTCCGGGGTCTTGGATTCCTGCACTTCGCCGACGCGGAGGTCGACGTGCGCCGTCTTGGCCGCCAGCTGCGGGATCGGGAATGTCGCGGGGAACTCGGCGTCGAAGGCGACTTCATCACCCTGCGCGTGGCCTTTCAGGGCGTCGTCGAACAGCGCCAGCGCGGTGTTGCCACCGATGATGGTGGCGGCACGCTCGCGACCTTCGGCCGGATGCCGGAAATCGTCCGCCTGCGCCGAGTAATCGACGATCACCATGTCGCCGGGCTGTGCCGCGCGCGCGACCTTCTCGAACACGCGGCGCTGCACGCGCAGGGTCTCGATCATGTGGTCGACGTCGGACTCGCCGACCTCGGCCTTGGGGCGATCGACCTTGAGCAAGGACACCTCGACCGTCGGCAACTCCGGCATGACTTCGAAAGTCGCGGTATAGGCGATTTCGCCGTCCTTCGGCTTGCCGTCGGTGTCGATGTCCGGATTGGCGACCGGCTGCAGGTTCTGCGCGCGCACTGCTTCGCTGAAGGTGCTGCCGATCAGGTCGGACAGGGCTTCACCGCGCACCTGTTCGCCGAAGCGCTGCTCGATCACCTTGACCGGAACCTTGCCCGGGCGGAATCCCTTCAGGCGCACGCTGCGGCCCAGCTCGGTGATGCGCTGGCGCACCTTGGTCTCGAACTGCTCGGCGGGGAAACTGACGGTCAGCTTGCGCTCGAGCTTGCCGACGTTTTCAAGGGACACTTGCATGGTGGTTTGGAACTCCTGAAATCACGTTGCACGTGGCGCGCCTGTCTGCAGCGCCGCATGACATGTTGCCGCCGGCATGACCAGGGAACCCGAAAGATCCCATCCATGACAGAACTCTCGAAAACGCCGTCCCTGTGCAATCAGCTCCGTGGTGCGAAAGGCGGGACTCGAACCCGCACGGGTTGCCCCACTGGAACCTAAATCCAGCGCGTCTGCCAGTTCCGCCACTCTCGCAATCCTGCCGGACGCCGAAGTGCACGTTGACCGGAATGGTGGGCCGTGTAGGACTCGAACCTACGACCAAGAGATTAAGAGTCTCCTGCTCTACCAACTGAGCTAACGGCCCGCAAACCCCGCATTGTACAAAATTTGGGGTGGATGATGGGACTCCGCTTCAATCAATGAAGCTGTCGCGCGCCAGCGCGACGATCACTCCCCCCTCGCCCGCTTGCGGGAGAGGGCAAGGGGTGAGGGCCATCCCCACGACCAACCAACCTGCTACACCTTCTTCCAACTTCCAAAAATGGGGTGGATGATGGGACTCGAACCCACGACAACCGGAATCACAATCCGGGACTCTAACCAGCTGAGCTACATCCACCATTGAAACGTCGCCGCAGGTCGCGGCTCCCGCCGCTCCTGCAACATCCACCGTTGAAACGTCGCCGCAAGTCGCGGCTTCCGCCGCTCCTGCAAAAGCATCGCGGCTTCCGCCGCTCCTACGCCGCTCCTACGCCGCTCCTGCAACATCCACCATTGAAACATCGCCGCAGGTCGCGGCTTCCGCCGCTCCTACACCGCTCCTGCGACAAGGGCTACAGCGAGCCGACAATTTTCCCTGCGCCAGCCAAAACTTGCAAGCGCCAAGAATCGCGGGTCGATTGCTTCGCCACCCGTGCTGCGCTAGTTTGCGCGCATGCCCAAGTCTCCCGCCAAGTCCGCGGCCACCGCGCCGGAAACCGATGTCGTCACCCATTTCGAGCAGTCGCTGGGGGAGTTGGAGCAACTGGTGGGAAAGATGGAAGACGGCGACCTGAGCCTGGACGAGTCGCTGCGTTCGTTCGAGCGCGGCATCGCGCTGTATCGCGACTGCCAGGCCGCCTTGCAGCAGGCGGAGGCGCGGGTCAAGTTGCTGCTTGATCCGGCGAAACCGGAATCCGCGCAGCCGTTCGATCCCGCTGACGAAATCTGAACCGCCCGCGGCTGGCGGGCCAGCCCGCCACGACCGCATGCCTGAAAAAGAAAGCGGGCTAAGGCCCGCTTTCTTGGTTGATGACTTCCGAAGCGCGAATTACTTGATCAGCCGCAACGCAATTGGATAGCGATAGCTACCTTTGCTGTTGACCGCGACCGCGGCAATGATGCAGAAAATCAAGTTGAACAGCCACACGAGTGGCAGCAGGAAAGCGCCGATCAGGACAACGGTCAGGATCATGCAGGCGACGTAGGCGATCAAGACCGTAATCTGGAAATTCAGTGCTTCCTTGGATTCCTCGGTCAAGTAGCTCTTCGCCGGGTTGTCCTTGTTCATCAGCCAGAAGATCAGCGGCAGGATGAAACCGAGCAGGATGCCCGACAAATGCGTGATCATCGCGAGGTTCTTGTCATCGCTTCCGCCCGCTGCGGCAGGTGGACCAGGTGGTACGGCTTCCGGTGGCGCGCTCATGGACTTGCTCCCCTCAGAGTAGTGGTAGTGGGCGAGTGGAAACCCGCGTGCAGACTCTCCACCCGCGCGCGGCGGGTGTCAAGCCTTGTTGCCAGCTTTGTCGCGAGTCGCCACCCGAGGCTGATTCAAGCGGCAGCGCGCACATTCCGCACCAGCCCCGCCATCGGCGCGATTGCGTCGCTTGCGGGAAACACGCGCGCGCCCAGCAGCGACTCCGAAACACCCAGATGCGCGGCCAGCACGCCCTTGAACACCGCGCGGAAATCCGTGGTCGCGTGCACGTCGCGGTCCTGGTAAAGCTGACCGCGACCGATGCCCGGCCATTGGCCCGCCACCCGCCCGCCGTGCAACGCGCCACCGGCAAGAAACATCGAACCGCCAGTACCGTGGTCGGTGCCGCCCGTGCCGTTGACGTGCGCGGTGCGGCCGAACTCGGTCGCCACGATCAACACCGTGCGATTCCACATCGCTCCGCTGGCCTGCTGGAACGCTTTCAGGCCGGCGTCCAGTTCCGCGATCTTGCGGGTCACGATCGCAGCCTCGTTGGCATGCGTATCCCAGCCATCGTCTTCGACAAAAGCCACGCGCGGACCGTCGGCCTTGCCCATGAACGTTCCCGCCGCGCCCATCATCACCGGCAGGCCACCCATCCGCTTCTTTGCAGGCTTGCCGTCCTTGGCCATCATCGCTGCACCCGACTCGGGAACCGGCGAATCGTCCTGCTGCGCCACTGCGCGCGCAAACGGCGAGGCGAGGCGCGGGTCTGCCGCGTACAAGGGTTGCAGGCGCTGCAACAGGACCGGGTTGACCTCGGTGGGCAACGGCGGCGACCACGTTTCGACTTTCGCGGTGCCGCGCATCGTCAGCGGCATCACCGCCGCGCACGCCAAGCCATCCACGCCCGGCATGCTGGCGATGCAGCGATTCAGCCAGCCGGTCTGCGAACCATCGGGCTTCGCGGTGCCGTTCTCGACGCAGTTCTGGGCCTGGAAATGCGAGCGCCCCCAATACGGCGGCGCGGCCGCGACCACCGGCATGAACTGGCCTTGCGCGTAGAGTTGCGCGGCATAGTCGAATGACGGATGCAGCGCAAACACGTTGTCCAACTTGTGCGCGGGCTTGTCCGCGGAGGGCGAAAGCGCCAGGGCGCCACGGATGGCCTGATAACCGGGATCACCGTAGGGCGGCACCGATTCGAGGCCATCGAGCCCACCGCGCAGCAGCACGAACAGGAAGCGCGTGTCGAAACCGGTCGCGGCAAAGGTGAGCCTGGGCCACACCAGCAAGGTCGCGGTACCGATCGCGGCGCTGCCGAGGAACTGCCTGCGGGTCAACATCTTCAAACCCTCCACTGGAACGTGGGGCTGGCGAACAGCGTGGCGTAGGCTTGGCGTTTCGATTCCGCGCGGCGGATCGCTTGCGCGGTGTCGTCGTCCAGCAACGGGCCAAGGATGTCCTGCGCGAATGCGAGTGGCTCGCCACCAGCAGACACTACGCGAGCAGACAAGGCTTCTGCCGCCTGCACGCGCTTCCACAGGCCGTCCGGGTCGACCCAGTTGTCCGCGTTGTCGGAAAAACCCGCCGGCGAGCGTGGATCGAATACCGGTTCGCCCAGCGTCGTCAGCAAGCCCAGCACCAGCTGCGGCCGTCCGGCCAAGTCAATCTGCGCCGCACGCAATGCGGACACCACGAAGTCCTGCGGCGTCCTGAATTTG
This sequence comes from Rhodanobacteraceae bacterium, assembly GCA_035701705.1. Taxonomy (GTDB): domain Bacteria; phylum Pseudomonadota; class Gammaproteobacteria; order Xanthomonadales; family Rhodanobacteraceae; genus 66-474. The sequence continues at coordinate 3,365 of DASSRT010000097.1, read as the reverse complement.
CGCGCATCGCTGGCCCAAGCCTCCGGGCTTTCGATGAGCGTGCGATACACGGCAGCAAGATCGGTGTCGTGGTCGAGATAACTCCGAGCCATCCGACCCACCAACGCCTGCGGCGGATGGTCCGACACGAAATGCTGCGCCAATTGCAGCGACAGGTGCTTCGCGGTCGCGGGATGGTGGGCAAGAAATTCGAGGATCGCCTTGCCCTGTTCGAAGCCGCCGGCAGCGAACACCTTGTCCATCACGCGGCGGGCGCCGGGCTCGTGCGCGGCGGCACGAAACACGAAGGCCGAGTCCGGCTGCCTGCCGTTGGCGAATTCGCGTTTCGCGGCCACGCTCCAACCGGTCAGGGCCCGCGAGAACTCGGTGACGTCGGCCTGCGTATAACCGCCGTTGACGCCGACCGTGTGCAGTTCCATCACTTCGCGACCGAGGTTTTCATTGAGTCCGCCGGCCTTGCCCTTGTCGGCATCGCCGTTGCGTGCGAGCCGTGAAGTGATGCGTTGGCCCAGCCGCGAATCCGGTCCGACGGAACGCACGTTGTCGAGGTACAGCAGCATCGCCGGGTGCGTTTCGACCGCCAGCAGCATGTCGGCAAAGCGCCCGGTGACGTGCGGGCGGATCGCTTCGCGCTCCATCGGCGCGGCGAACAGTCGCGCCGGGCGCTTGTCCACGGACACCGCGAAATGGTTCGACCAGAACCGCACCAGTCGCTCGACGAACGGCGTACCGGTGACGGTGGCAATCTGGAGTCGCGCGGAGAACTCAGCCAACAGGTCCTTGCGCGCTTCCGCCCGGTACGGCTTGAGCGCCTGCTGCAACCCGGCCGCGGCGACCTTGGTGTCGCTGGCTTGCGGTTGCATGTTGCCGGTCAGGAAATCGCGCCGCCCGCGTCCGCCCTGCTTGAATTCGCGCCGAGTGTCGCGCAACTGCATTTCCTCACGCAGGTAGTCGATGCTGGTCGGCAAGCCCGCAAGGTACTGGGCGCCGTCCAGCCCGCGTGCGATCTGCGCCTGCAGCCACTCGCGCGGTTCATGCACGCTGGCGAGTTCATCGGGCTTCGCGCCCAGCCCGAAACGATTGACGGCCGCGGTCGCGGCAGTACCGGTTGCGCTCATGGATGCACCTTGCCTGGAACAGACAAGGCAGTAACGCCGGGCGGGCAGTCCCGGTTGACCGGCTGCCGCTTGGTTCAGCTACTCGCCCGCCAGCGTCATGCGGTCGACGAGGATCGAGCCGCTCAGGATCGCGCCACGTGGATCGACGTCCGCGCCGATCGCCTGCACGCCCATGAACATGTCGCGCAGGTTGCCGGCGATGGTGATTTCCTCGACCGGATACGCGATCTCGCCGTTTTCCACCCAGAACCCGGCGGCGCCGCGCGAATAGTCGCCGGTGACAATCGACACGCCCTGCCCGATCAGATCGCTGACCAGCAGGCCCGTGCCCAACCGCTGCAACATCGCGGCAAGGGTTTGCGGCGTCTCGCCATCACGCGCACCGGGTGCGACCACGAGGTTGTGCACGCCGCCGGCATTGCCGGTGGTGACAAGGCCCAGCTTGCGTGCGGAATAACTGCCCAACACGTAACGCTGCAGCACGCCGCCGGTGACCAGCGCAGACTCGCGCGTGGCCACGCCTTCGGCATCGAAGTTCGCGGAGACGTGTCCGCGCGGCCGATGCGGCTGCTCGACGATGTCGACGAAATTCGGCAACACCTGCTTGCCGGCGTGGTCGAGCAGGAAACTCGCACGCCGGTACAGCGAGCCGCCGCTCACGGCGCCGACCAGATGCCCGACCAGCGAACGCGCGACTTCCGGCACGAACAACACCGGACAATCGCGCGTGCCGAGGCGGCGCGCACCGAGGCGTGCGACCGCGCGTTCGGCGGCGGTGCGACCGATGGCCGCAAACTCCGGAAAGTCGCGCGCGTCGCGCACGTATTCGTACCAGCCTTCGCGCTGCATCGCCTCGCCCTTGCCGGCGATCAGCGAACATGAAATCGAGTGGTGCGTGCCGCGCTCGCGGCCCACGAAACCGTGCGAGTTCGCGTACACCGCGACGCCGCCACCGCAGTCCACGCTGGCGCCTTCCGAATTGCTGATCGCCGCGTTGGCACGCCCGGCGTCCTCGACTTCGCGGCCGATCTCGATGGCGCGCTCGACGGACGGCTCCCACGGGTGCCACAGATCGAGGTCGGGAAATGACTCCTGCATCAACGCCGCATCAGCCAATCCGGCGCAGGGGTCGGGTTCGGTGTAACGCGCGATCGCGCAGGCCTGCGCGAGGGTCGCGTCGACGGATTCCGGCTTCAGGTCGGCGGTGGAGGCACTGCCCTTGCGTTGCCCGAAATACACGGTGAGGCCGAAACCGCGATCGCGATTGCGTTCCACGGTCTCGACTTCGCCAAGGCGCACGTTCACCGACAGCCCGGTGCTGACGCTGGCCGTGACTTCCGCCTGCGAGGCGCCGGCGGCGCGGGCGCGACGGATCACATCCTCCGACAGCTCGGCAAGACGATCCAGCTCGGCAGCAGTGCCATCCGCAACATTGACCTCAGCGTTCACGCACGATCCTTTTGACCTTTGATCAGCAACCGCCGACTATAGCGCGCATGCCGCGCACCACCGAACATTCCGACATCTCTGACGAAGGCCCCAGCCGCACGGCGCTTCGCCGCGAAGCCCTCGACGTGCTGGCCTTCGCCCGCCAGCTTTCCGAACTGCCGGCGGCACGCCTCGCCAGGCTGGCGTTGCCCGATGCGGTCCGCGACGAGCTCGCCAGCGTGCAGCGCACGCCCTCGCACATCGCCCACAAGCGGGCGCTTGCGCATCTCGCCAAGGTCATGCGCGCGCATGCCGAGGAAGATTTCGCGAGTGCGCGCGCGGCGCTGGCCAACGACAAGGCCGCTGGCGCACGCGATGCCGCCGAACAGCATCGCCTCGAAGCACTGCGCGAACGTCTGCTCGGCGACGATGGCGATACCGTGTTGACCGAACTCGTCAGCGCACATCCCGAGCTCGATCGCCAGCACCTGCGCGCACTGATCCGGCAAGCGCGGCTGGAACGCGACAAAGCCAAACCGCCGCGGGCGTACCGCGAGTTGTTTCGTACTTTGCGCGAGCTCGAAGCGCCTTTTGCCACGGATAAAGGCGGACAAGAGCTGTAGGAGTGGCCGCAGGAGCGGCCGTAGGAGCGGCGGAAGCCGCGACCGTTGTGCACCATCCTCGCAATACGCATCGCGCCTTCCGGCGCTCCTACAAAAGCCCGCGCCATGCCGCACCGTTGGAGCGGCTGTAGGAGCGGCGGAAGCCGCGACCGATACGCCAAACCTCGCAAAACGCATCGCGCCTTCCGGCGCTCCT
>DASSRT010000096.1:0-9468 GCA_035701705.1 Rhodanobacteraceae bacterium | reverse complement strand
CGCAAGTCGACCCCGTTCGCGGCACAGGTTGCCGCCGAAAAGGCCGGTCGCGTGGCGCTGGACTACGGCGTCAAGTCGCTGGAAGTGCGCATCAAGGGCCCGGGCCCTGGCCGCGAATCCGCGGTGCGTTCCTTGAACTCGCTGGGTTACAAGGTCACCAACATCATCGACGTCACGCCGATTCCGCACAACGGCTGCCGTCCGCCGAAGAAGCGGCGCGTCTGATTTGTCTTGCGGTCGAGTCCTGATCGCGCGCATCAACAACGGCCCTTGAAGCCGCCAACCATGGCCACGAGCACCCTGGCCTGATCAATCGGAAAAAAACATGGCACGTTACCGTGGTCCTACCTGCAAACTGGCCCGTCGCGAAGGTTCCGACCTGTCGCTGAAGAGCCCGGCGCGCGCGATCGATTCCAAGTGCAAGTTCGACAACAAGCCGGGCCAGCACGGCGCCGCCGCGAAGCGTTCGCGTCCGTCCGACTACGCCGTCCAGCTGCGCGAGAAGCAGAAGGTCAAGCGCATCTACGGCGTGCTGGAACGCCAGTTCAGCAACTACTACAAGAAGGCGACCCAGCTGAAGGGCAACACCGGCGAGAACCTGCTGCGGGTACTCGAAGCGCGACTCGACAATGTCGTCTATCGCATGGGTTTCGCGGTGACCCGCGCGCAGGCGCGCCAGTTGGTGTCGCACAAGTCGGTGCTGGTCAACGGCAAGAAGGTCAACGTGCCGTCGCTGGCGGTTCGCCCGGGCGACGAAATCAAGCTGACCGAGCGCGCGCAGAAGCAGTTGCGCGTGCAGGAAGCGTTGAAGGTGTCCGAGAGCATGGACCTGCGTCCCGGCTGGATCGAGGTCGATGGCAAGAACGGCGCCGGCGTCTTCAAGGCCATGCCGGACCGCGGCGACCTGCCGTCCGACATCAACGAAGCGCTGATCGTCGAGTTGTATTCGAAGTAAGCATCGTGTCGTGATCTGCGCGCCGCGGCCTTCGGCCGTGGCTGCGCTTCCGACGCAAGCCGGGCAGCGACATCGCCCGGTGCAGAACCATCGGGGCCCGAATCCTGCGCGGCCCCACCAGTGACATTCCGGAGTAGCCCATGGCAGTCTCTTCCACCCAGGTCTTGCGTCCGCGCGGTCTCAAAGTCGAGCCGGTCGGACCCAATCATGCGCGCGTCGTCGTCGAACCGCTGGAGCGCGGTTACGGCCATACGCTCGGCAATGCGTTGCGGCGTGTGCTGTTGTCTTCGATCCCCGGCGCGGCGATTGTCGAAGCCGAGATCGATGGCGTGCTGCACGAGTACACCACGCTCGAAGGCCTGCAGGAAGACGTCATCGAAGTCCTGTTGAACCTCAAGGGCGTGTCGATCCGCCTGAATGGCGTCGACGAGGCCAACATCAGCCTGTCGAAGAAGGGCAAGGGCGTGGTCACGGCCGCCGACATCACCACCGACCACACGGTCGAGATCGTCAACCCGGAACATGTGCTCTGCCACCTGACCAAGGACGTCTCGCTGAACATGCGCCTGAAGGCGCGCCGCGGCATCGGCTACCAGCCGGCCGTGGCCCGCGTCGACGCCGATGAGGAAGCGCGTCCGATCGGCAGCCTGCACATCGACGCTTCGTTCTGCCCGGTGCGCCGCGTGGCGTATTCGGTCGACGCCGCGCGCGTCGAGCAGCGCACCAACCTCGACAAGCTGGTGCTGGACGTCGAAACCAATGGCACCGTTGCGGTGGATGACGCCGTGCGCCAGGCCGCGCAGACCCTGCACGAGCAGTTGTCCGTGTTCGGCGATTTCAAGAGCCGCGAAGCGACCGAGTCCGAAAAGGACAAGGCTGGCGTGTCGCCGCTGCTGTTGCGTCCGATCGACGACCTGGAGCTCACCGTGCGTTCGGCCAATTGCCTCAAGGCCGAGAGCATCTACTACATCGGCGACCTGGTCCAGAAGACCGAGGTCGAATTGTTGAAGACCCCGAACCTCGGCAAGAAGTCGCTGACCGAAATCAAGGACGTGCTCGGCGCCAAGGGCCTCGCCCTCGGCACCAAGCTCGAGAACTGGCCGCCGGCGGGTGTTTCGTCGGGCATGCAGTTGGGTTGAATTGGTAACAAGGTTTTCAAGAGCGAATATCGCAGGGCACCTGCACGCGTTGCAGGCTTCCCATAACAATAGAGAGATTTCCCCATGCGTCACATGAAATCCGGCCGCAAACTCAATCGGACCAGCGCCCATCGCGAAGCCATGTTCAAGAACATGGCCGCCTCGTTGATCAAGCATGAGCTGATCCGCACCACCCTGCCGAAGGCCAAGGACCTGCGCCGCGTCGCCGAGCCGCTGATCACGCTGGCCAAGGTCGACGGCGTCGCCAACCGCCGCCTCGCGTTCGCACGCCTGCGCGACAAGCAGGCCGTCGGCAAGCTGTTCGTCGAAATCGGCCCGCGCTACCGCGAGCGCAACGGCGGCTACCTGCGCATCATCAAGTGCGGGTTCCGTGACGGCGACAACGCGCCGATGGCGTACGTCGAACTGGTCGACCGCCCGCAGGCACCGGCTGCTGCCGAAGGCTGAACACGCTGCATATCCGGTTCCACGCCGCGTGCGGTGATCGCAACGCCGAGCGTGGGCCTGGACAAACAAGGGCCGTCAGGCAATCCGGTTCGGGTTGCCGGCGGCCCTTTTGCTTCATGCCGTTCGGGTAGCCACCACGGGCGATACGCGCGCCGCGCGCAACGCGGGGCCGAGCACGGCCAATTGGCCGATGCACCACAGCGCCAAGGCGCCAGCGCCGACGTACGCCAAGGGCAGCTGCACCAATTCCAGGCGTCGCATGAGCAGCGTGTGCAAGGCCACGGCCAACACCGCGCCGAGAATGTTGCCGGCGCCGACCACCAGGCCGTTCTCCAATTGGAAGTAGCGCAGGATGTCGCCGCGTGTCGCGCCGATGGCACGGCGAATGCCGATCTGCTTCCGACGTTGTTCAACCCAGAAGCTGCTCAGGCCGATGATGCCCGCTGCGGTTGCCGCCAGCAGGATCGCGCAGATCAGCGCCATCAGCGTGGCCGTGCCACGATCCTTGGCGTAGGCGGCGGAACGCAACGCGCTGTAGCGATCGACCTCGATGGCGCGCATGCGGTCGGCACCCAGCAGCGCCATTGGGGCTTCGCGCAGCACGCGGTCAAGTTGGCCGTGCCGTGCGCGCACCGGATAAATGGCGCTGGCGGGGTTGATGGGCCGGTACGGCAGCAATACCGAGTTGTAAGCGAAGCTGTTGGTGTTGAGCGCCGGAACCTGCAGGCGCGCGACGACGCCGATGATGGTGCTCGGCTGCGCGCCGAGGTAGACCGCGCGCCCCACGGCCGGTCGATGTGGAAACAGCGCACCCGCCAACTGGCGGGTGATGATGATGGCTGGCGGCGATGGCGTCGCCGCGTAGCTGGCCAGTGGCGTGATTTCGCTCGCTGAGAAGTTGCGCCCCGCGACGAGTTGCAGTCCCAGCGTGTCAACGGTGTGGCTGTCGGCGTAATACGCTTCCGCCAATGCGGTTGGATGGGGTTGCGATGGCGAAAGCCCGATTTGCAACAGTTGCGCCATCGGTCCTGCGGCGGGGTAGGAATAGTCGGCGTAGGCGTCGGCGACGCCGGGCAATCCGCGCAACGTTTGCAGGTCGGCGGCCATTTCCGCAGCGAGTCGGGGGATGCTGCGATGGCCGAGCCACTGCACGCGGATGATCGCAAGGTTCGGCTCGTCGATGCCGGTCGGCCGTGCCAGGTGTGCAAGGTGTTGCCGGGCGATGAACAGGGCATTGCTGCCGATCGCGAGCGTCAAGGCGACCTGCAATACGATCAGGACCGTGGCGATCCGGTGGCGGCGAAGGGCGGCGAGGATGGGTTGGATCTGCGCGAACACCATCTCATTGCGCCTTCAGCTGCTGGCTGGGTTGCACGCGCGCGGCTTGCAGGATCGGGAGCAACGCGACAACAAGCGTCGCCATCATGGCCACCAGCAGCGTCACGCCGACCAGCCCGCCGTCGACATGCGCGAGCCGCGCGATCCGGGCGCCGAACAGGTCTCCGATTCGCGCCACGCCGAGGATGGTCAGCACCACGCCGAGCATGGCACCGGCCAGCCCGATGAGGGCGGCTTCCACGAGGAACTGCGCGACGATGGCCTTGCGCGGTGCCCCGAGTGCGCGACGCACGCCGATCTCGCCGCGGCGGCGCATGAAGTGTGCCAGCAACAGTCCGAGCGCGTTCAGCATGCAGACCACCTGCAATCCGGCCGCAAGCAAGACCGCAATCCGGTTCTCCTGCGGCACCGCGTGCATGCTGGCGAGCCAGTCCGGCAGGTCACGCAAACGCACGTTGGCGGGCCAATGGAAACGGCCGAGTTGTTGCTGCTCTTCCGAGTACGCGACGAGAAAGTGCCGATAGCGCGCGACGTCAGCAGTAGACGGCAACTCCACCCACGCCGAGATCCAATCGCACTCCGAGGCGATGAACGCGTTCCAGTCCGTGCCGTGGTAATCCGGCGGGCACATCACGCTGCCGGCCGATCCGGCGATCTGCTGCGCGACGGCGGTTTGCAGCGGCATGAACAGTTGTGGCGGTTCGCCATGGTCGGTGAGATCGTTCACGTCGGCACCGGCGTAGAAGCGCGGTTGCGGATTCCATGCGCCCAGCACACCGGCGATCCGGTAGGCGTGGCCACCGAGGTCGAGCGTGCGGCCGACGCTGTTGCGGTCGTGGAAGATCACACGATTGAGTCGCTCGCCAATCACCACGACGTTGCTTGCGGCGTCCGCAGCCGGCCAGCCGCCGCCGAACCGGAACGGCACGTCGAACATCGTGAAGAATTCCGGGGTGGTCGCGTAGCCGGTCGCCGGTATCGGCGGCCGTGTGGCATCGCGGGGGATGATGGCCGTCCGGAATGGAGCGGCGAGGGCGGTCCGTGGCGCAGCATTCGAGTGCAGGATTGCCATGGCATCGATGTAACTGAGCGAGGGCGGCGGTTCGCCACTGCCGAAGTTGGCCGAAGGTCCCTGATTGTCGATTTGCGGTACGAACAGCGTGCGCGACTTGCCCGGTACCGGGTCGCCGGACACGGCCCGCAAGGCTGCAATGGTGGTCATGGTTGCCGCTACACCGACGCCGATCATGATGACCATCAACGCCATCAGGAACGGGTTGCGCTTCCAGCTGCGCAAGCCAAGCGCGAGGTAGTAGCGAATCATCAATCGCCTCCCGGGGTGCGCCGTCTGCGTGACGGGTATCGGCTTTGACCGCGACCGATTCTAGACGCCCAGGCCTTGCGTGCATGCCAATCCCGGGTCCGCGCGGCGTCCCCGGCCGTCAAAACGGCCAAATGGGTCTCAACAAATGCCGCGCGAGCTGCGCGCCGGCGCCTGAAAACTGCTGACATGCGACCGCAAAGACGCTAACGTTGTGCAATTGCCCCGAATCCCTGGCTGGCCATGAATCCGCTTCGTTGGTCTTTCCGCATCGCCTTCCTGCTCGGCTTCCTGATCTGCATCGCGTTGCTGGGCTACGCGCTGTATGCCGAACAGAAGCTCGGCCTGGAGCCGTGCAACCTCTGCATCCTGCAGCGGCTGGCGTTCGTGTGGATGGGCCTGTGGTTCCTCGTCGGTGGCTTGCACGCGCCGCGCGGCGGCGGGCGCTGGGTCTACGCGGGATTGGTCTGCGTGGGCGCGGTTTTCGGCATCGCGATGGCGGTTCGCCAACTATGGCTGCAGTCGTTGCCGCTGGACCAGGTGCCGGCCTGCGGTGCGAGCTTTCCCATCCTGATGCAGCAGCTCAAGATGCACGCGATTCCGTTCGCCCGCTTTGCCGAGATCATGTTGCGCGGGGACGGCGATTGCGCGCGGGTGACGTGGCGCTTCCTCGGCTTGTCGATGGCCGGCTGGACGCTGATCTGGTACGTCCTGCTCGGCGCGTGGGCATTGTTGCCGCGACGCCGGAATAACCCCCTGGGTACGCTGCAGCCCGTGCGCGCGTTGAGGGATTGAGATGGCCATCAACGAGTCCACATCGCCGGTTCCATTGCGCCCCGTGCGCGAATCGCGGCCATGGCAGGCCAGCAGCTGGCGCGCGCGCCCGGCCGAGCAGATGCCGACTTACGCCGATGCAAAGGCGCTGCAGGAAGCGCTCGATGAACTGGGGCGCCTGCCGCCCCTGGTGACATCGTGGGAAGTGCTGACGCTCAAGCAGCAAATCGCCGAAGCCCAGCAGGGCAAGCGCTTCCTGTTGCAGGGTGGCGATTGCGCCGAGACCTTCGCCGACTGCACCAACGAGGTGATCGCCAATCGGCTGAAGGTTCTGTTGCAGATGAGCCTGGTGCTGGTGCACGGGCTCAGGAAGCCGGTGCTGCGCGTGGGCCGTTTCGCCGGCCAGTACGCCAAGCCGCGTTCGGCGGACACCGAAACCATCGACGGCGTGACCCTGCCGGTGTATCGCGGCGATCTGGTCAATCGCCCGGAGTTCACGGCCGAATCACGTCGGCCCGATCCACAGCGGATGCTGGAAGGGCATGCGCGTTCGGGCATGACGATGAATTTCGTGCGTGCGCTGATCGACGGCGGCTTCGCCGACCTGCACCATCCCGAATACTGGAACCTCGCGTGGGTGGAACGTTCACCGCTGGCTGCCGAGTACCGGCAGATGGTGGATGGCATTTCCAGCGCCATGCATTTCATGGAGACCCTCGCCGGCCCGATTGCCAGCTTCCAGCGTGCCGATTTCTACACCTCGCACGAAGCCTTGCTGTTGCCGTACGAAGAGGCCATGACGCGCCAGGTTCCGCGTCAATGGGGCTGGTTCGACCTGTCCACGCACTTCCCGTGGATCGGCATGCGCACCGCTTCGCTGGACGGCGCGCACGTCGAATTCTGCCGCGGCATCCGTAATCCGGTCGCGGTGAAGGTGGGGCCGTCGATGCACGCCGAACAGCTGCAGCGGCTGATCGAAATCCTCAATCCGGACGACGAGCCCGGCCGCCTCACCTTGATCCACCGCATGGGCGTGGGCGGCATCGCCCAGCACCTGCCGCGCTTGATCGAGGCCGTGAAGACGACCGGCCGGCGCGTGTTGTGGGTGTGCGATCCGATGCACGGCAATACCGAGAAGCTTGGCAACGGCGTCAAGACCCGGCGTTTCGCGAATGTCCGCAGCGAGCTCGAACAGGCGATCGACATCCACGCGGCGGCAGGTTCGCATCTGGGCGGTGTGCATCTGGAACTGACCGGCGAGGACGTCACCGAGTGCCTTGGGGGTGCGCGCGGGCTGTCGGAATCCGACCTCGGCCGCGCCTACAAGTCCACGGTGGATCCGCGCCTGAACTACGAACAATCGCTGGAACTGGCGATGCTGATCGTGCGCAAGTCGGGCGGAGCCACCACGGCGAGCGTGTAGCGCGCCGTAACAACCCGCCTACAGCGAACGGGTGCGACCGCCATCCACCGGCAGGTTGATGCCGGTGATGTAGGCGGCCGCCGGTGAACACAGGAACGCCACGGCCGCGGCGATCTCGGAAGGATCGGCGAAGCGCTGCATCGGCACCTCGGCCTCCATCTTGCGCTGCGTGTCCGTGACGCTGCTGCCGGATTTCTGCGCGCGGGTGCGGACGATCTGTTCGATGCGTGGCGTGTTGGTTGAACCTGGCAACACGTTGTTGACGGTGATTCCGAATGGCGCCAGTTCCGTGGCCAGGGTCTTGGCCCAGCTCGCCACCGCCCAGCGCGTGGTGTTGGACACGCCAAGGCCCGCAATCGGTTCCTTTACCGAGGTCGAGATGACGTTGACGATGCGGCCGTAACTCGCGGCCTGCATGCCGGGAATCACGGTCTCCGCCAGCACGTGGTTGGCGACGAGATGCTTGCGATAGGCATCGAGGAAGGCATCGACGGCGGCGCCGTGCGCAGGGCCGGGCGGCGGACCACCGGAATTGTTGACCAGGATGTGCACGGGATGTGCCGCCACCAGCGTGTCGACGGCCGCGCGCAAGCCGTCGGTATTGCCCGAGTCGGCGACGAGGAAGCCATGCGTTTGTCCCGCGCGGGGACGTGGCAGTTCTTCGATGAGTTGCTGCAATACCTCCGCGCGGCGGGCGAGGGCGGTGACGTTCGCGCCGAGTTGCGCGAGCTCGATCGCGCAGGCGCGGCCGATGCCTTGCGAGGCGCCACACACCAGCGCGTGACGGCCGGCGAGATTCAGGTCCATGGCTTCTCCTTTATTTGTGCGATCGTCCATGATCGCTGCATCGCCGCGTCTCTATAGTCGACAAGATTACTGAGCTTTGGGAACATCAGAACGGCCTTCCGTGGCCTGACTTTTCACAAAAGCCGCTTCGAACAGTACGCTCTACCTATTTTGCAAGGCGCGCCGCAGTTCAGGCAACAGCCCAGGCCCCGGGGTGGGCTTGCCGCACAGGCCGTTGTCCACCGCGCTGGCGTAGGCAGGCGTCATCCGGCCCAGCGTGAGCGTGCCTTCGGGTCCATGCGGCACGTCGAAGCTGCCGCTGGTCACGGGTGTCGCCGGCTTGACGCTGGCGAGCGCCGTCGCCGAGGGCACGTTGACGTTGCTGAAACTGGTCGGCGACTGTGCCCAGTAAGTGGTTGCCGCCAGCTGCCGCTTCGACGTCGAGACCACCAGGTATTGAGCGTTCGGGTTGCTGATGGTGACGGCGCCGAATCCGCCCGACATGCTCGGGCGCCAGCTGATGTAGACGCACAGCGACACATCGTCGCTGGCGAGTGGCTTGAAGCCGGCGTCGAGCACGGTCACGGTCGGTGCAAGCAGGAAGCTGTTGCCGAGGTGCCGCGCGCTGGGCCGGGTCTGGAATACCACGCGGTAGGGCTTGCTGAATTTCGGCAGCACGAAGGCGAGGAAGTGCGTGTGCGCGCCATCGAGGTCGGCGACCGGGCTGAATTTGTCGATGGTGTATTCGCGCGGCTCGGATGGCAGCGCATCGTGGTACGGCAGGTCGGCCCAGGCGCGGCAGCACGGCGTGGCGGCTTGCAGGCGCTTCAACACGGCGTCGCGCGCGGGGGGCGGTGCCGCATCGACCCCGGGAAGCCGAATTGCGTTCGTGCAGCTTGCGAGCACGAGGCTCGCGAGCATCGACAGGATCAACGTGGGTAGGCGGCGCACGATCGAATGACGGGTGGCAGGATGTTCGGGTGACGAAACGACAGGTTACCTGGGGCAACTCTCGGCAAATCCATCCTGGATTTGCCGGAGCACGCCGGGTCAGGCACGGGCCCCGGCTCGGCTTCGGTGCCTCCGTGCACTGCGGGGACCCCGATCAACCAAGGATTCCATGGCATCAACCGTACCGGCAATGTTTGGATGTCTGAAGAATGCTCTCACGGGTGCAGGCCGCTTGGAGATACAAGACAACTGCGCATGTTCGCGATTGTGCCCGCCCGCTTGCTGCACAACAAGGCCGCCGTTCGCATGGGCG
>DASSRT010000095.1:0-2958 GCA_035701705.1 Rhodanobacteraceae bacterium | reverse complement strand
ACTGCGGCGATGCGGGAAGCGTCGCACCCCGTGGTGCTGGCTGGATCGAGCATGGGTGCGTTCACCTGTGGCCTCGCGTCCTTGCAGGCGCCGTGTGATGGCGTGTTCCTTGTCGCCCTGCCGACGATGATTCCCGAGTGTCCACAAGCCTTCGACATGGCGCGTGACGTGTCGGCGATGCTGGTGCACGGTTACGAGGACAGCCTGTGCCCGGTGCTGGCGGCGCAGGCGTTCGCGCGCAGCCGCGGCATCCCGGCGCTGTTGCTGCCCGGTGACCATCGCCTCGCCGACCAGCTGCCGGCGATCGAGCGTTCCTTCGGCGATTTCCTCGCAGTGGCGGTGGCGTGAGCCTGCCGGCATGACCGACTTCTTCGCCACCTGTCCGAAGGGCCTCGAATACCTGCTGCGCGACGAGCTGGCCGCGCTCGGCGCCGACGCGCACGAAGCGCTGGCTGGCGTGCGTTTCTCGGGAACGCTTGAACACGCCTACCGCGCCTGCCTCGAATCACGCCTGGCCAGCCGCATCCTGTTGACCCTGTCCGAGTTCGACGCGCCGGATGCCGATGCGCTGTACGCCGGCGTGCAGGCGATCGACTGGTCCGCCCATTTCGCAGCCGACGCCACGCTCGCCATCGACGCCGGTGGCAGCAGCGGTTCGATCACGCATTCGAAATTCGCGGCGCAGAGGACCAAGGACGCCGTCGCCGACCAGTGCCGCGAGCGTTTCGGCACGCGCCCGACGATCGAGACGGAGCGCCCCGACGTTCGCCTGAACCTGCGCCTGCACAAGGGCCGCGCGGCGCTGTCGCTGGACTTGTCCGGCGAGCCGCTGCATCGGCGCGGCTGGCGGCGCGAAGCAGGCGAGGCACCGCTGAAGGAGAACCTCGCCTGCGCGATGTTGTTGCGCGCGCGCTGGCCGGAAACCTACGCCGCCGGCGGCGCGCTGGTCGATCCGATGTGCGGCTCCGGTACGCTGCTGATCGAGGCGGCGTGGATGGTGGCAGGCGTCGCGCCGGGTCTCGAACGTGGCTATTTCGGCTTGCTGGGTTGGCGCGGCCACGACCAGGATCTGTGGCAACGCCTGTGCTACGACGCGCGCGAGCGCGCCACCGAAGGTTTGCGGGGATTGCGCAGTTGCTTCTTCGGCAGCGACGTCGATCCACGCATGCTCACGGTCGCAACCCACAACCTGCAAAACGCTGGCGTGGCCGGCTTCGTCACGCTGGGCAGGCGCGACGTGGCGCACCTGCAACGCCCGCCGGATTTCACCAATGGACTGGTGATCAGCAATCCGCCGTACGGCGAACGGATGGGTGACATCGAGGCCTTGCCCTCGCTGTACCGCCAGTTTGGCGAGCGCCTGAAGGCGGACTTCCCGGGTTGGCGCGCGGCGGTACTGACCTCGGAGCCGGAACTCGAGCGCGCGCTGGGGCTCAATCCCGACAAGCGCTACGTGTTGTTCAACGGTGCGCTCGAATGCCGGCTGTCGGTGTTTGCAGTGCGCGGCCAGGAGATGCCGCCGCGCGAGGCCGCACCGCTGTCGGCTGGCGCCGAAATGGTCGTCAATCGCATCCGCAAGAACCTGCGCAACCTGCGCAAGCCGCTGGCCCGCGACGGCGTCACCTGCTTTCGGGCCTACGACGCCGACTTGCCGGAGTATGCCGCGGCGATCGACGTCTACGTCGGCGCGCCCGAATCAGGCGGCGAGTCGCAAACGTACTTGCACGTGCAGGAATATGCCGCACCCGCGACCGTCGATGCCGGTGCTGCACAAACGCGGCTGCGCGACTTGCAGCGCGCCGCCTGCGCTGCGTTCGGAATCCCCCGCAGCCGCATGGTCCTGAAGACCCGCGAGCGCGGCAAGGGCGGCAGCAAGTATGGGCGCTTCGCCGAAAAGGACGAGTACCTGATCGTGGAAGAAGGCGGGTTGCGCTTCCTGGTCAACCTGAGTGACCGTCTGGACACGGGCCTGTTCCTCGATCACCGCTTCGTGCGCGCACGACTGCGCGAACTTGCGCGCGACCGCGACGTGTTGAACCTGTTTGCCTACACCGCGACCGCCAGCGTGTACGCCGCGGCCGGCGGCGCCCGCAGCACCACCAGTGTGGACTTGTCGCCGGTGTACCTGGAATGGGCCTCGCGCAACCTCGACCTGAATGGCTACGGCGGCGAAGCGCATCGGCTTGCGCAAGGCGACGTGATGGCCTTCCTGCGTGAAGACCGGCAACGCTACGGGTTGATCTATGTCGATCCGCCGACGTTTTCCAATTCCAGCCGTGCCGCGGAATTCGATGTGCAGCGCGACCACGTGGCGTTGCTCGAAGCCTGCGCGAAACGCGTGCGCGAGGACGGCGTGATCGTGTTCTCCAACAACTTTCGCCGCTTCAAGCTGGATGTCGAAAGCCTTCAGGCCATGTTCGCGATCGAGGACATCGGGCGCGCCAGCATCCCGCCCGATTTTGCGCGCAGGCCGCAGATCCATGGCTGCTGGTTGCTGCGCAAGAAAGCCACCTGAACAGCGGGCGCGCTGTCGATTGACGTCGGTTTCCCAGGCGCGCATGATGCCGGCAAGACCACGCAGGAGGGCATGCCTCATGAAATTCTGCAGCGTCGTTCGGCGCGGTGCCGTCATCTCCGTCATCGCCCTGGCCGCCACCTGGTTTGCGCCGGCCGCGTCGGCCCACTCGCATGTCCACGTCGGTATCGGCATCAACCTGCCGGGCATTTCGGTAGGCATCGGCAACTGCTGGCATTGCGGTTACTGGAACGCGCCGCGCGTGTACGTGCGGCCCCCCTACGCAGGCTACGGGTATTACGGCTCGGCCTATCCGGCGCCGGTGTACTACATGGACCCGCCGTATTACGTGACGCGTCCGCTACCGGTTCGGTACGGCTATTACGGCGGTTATGGTTACTACGGCGGTTATCGCGGTGGCTACTACGGCGGATACGCACCGT
>DASSRT010000094.1:0-8976 GCA_035701705.1 Rhodanobacteraceae bacterium | reverse complement strand
GTTGATTCCGTGAGATTTTGGGGCCAAGGAGCATGTCCGAACAAACACCTGCGGAGCAGGAACTGGCGAAGTTGATCGTCGAGAATCTCAACCTCGAACAGGTTGAGCCGTCCAGCATCGACCCCGAAGCGCCGTTGTTCGGGGGCGAACTCGGCCTCGATTCGATCGACGCGCTGGAACTGGCACTGGCTGTCTCCAAGCGCTACGGCATCCAGTTGCGTTCCGACAATCCCGACAATCGCCGGGTGTTCGGATCCCTGCGGGCACTGGCGCAGTACATCGAAGCCAATCCGGTAGCCTGAACTCCGTCAGGGGCTGGAGCCGTCGCTGCTGTCGCTGTCGCCGCCGCCGCCGTAGCGGGCGCGCAGCTTGCGGTAATGGTCGAGTTGCGCGGCGAACCGCACCTTCGCATTCGCGAGGTCGACCCGTTGTTGTGCCAGCGCGGCGCGTTCGGAATTGACGGTCTGGCGCTGGTCCGCGATGCGCGTGTGCACGTACGGCGGGATCGTCTGCTTGTTGTGTTCGAGATCGGCCGCGTGCGCCAGCAACTCGGTGAGTGAAGCTTCCTGATTGCGCAGGTTGCCTTCCAGCGTGGTGATCTGGGTCTGCATCTGCAGCAGTTGCCCCTGCTGCGAGTCCGCGAGTGACTTGGCGGTGGGATAGGCCGACAGCAACTGGGCGTCCTCGAGCTTCTGCTGCTGGGCGTCGCGTCTCGTCGCCGCCGCCTTCGCCGCTGCGAGCGCGGCAGCCTTGCGCTCGGCTGGCGTCAGCTCACGCCCGACATGGCGCACCACCAGGCCCTTGTCATCGACGATGTCGTAGCCACCGGCCAGCGCCGAGGACGGGATGGTGTCGCCAAAATGGACGACGCCGGCGGAATCCGTCCAGCGATAGTGGGTGGCTGGGGTTGTATCCGCAACCGCAACCGAGCCTGCCATCGACAGCACGGCAGCCAGCACGAGCAGGACGCTTGGTCGCATGGATCGCTCCGGGTTCAGACGCTTCAGTATAAGCCCTGAAAACACGCAAGATGTGGGCCGGCGGTCGCCGCCAACCTGACTGGCTGTTGAAACACACCACGTCAGTGCCGGCCAGGCCGCGATGCAGGCACCGCAAATGCTTGATCCGGCGCGTCGAAGCGCGCAGCAGTGACGGGTCAACGACCCGCTATACCGCGCCGTAGCGCTCGCGATAGGCGCGCAGCCGCGGGCCCTGCGTGGCGAGGTCGGGCCGGCTTGCCGCATAGTCGAGCAAATCCGCCAGCGCGGCAATCGCGATCACCGGGACGCCTTCGTCGCGGGCGAGTTCCTGGGTTGCCGACAACTCGCCCTGGCCGCGCTCCTGGCGATCCAGCGCCACCAGCACGCCGGCGACGGTCGCGCCCGTCGCGCGAATCAGCGCCAGTGATTGGCGCACCGCAGTGCCTGCGGTGATCACGTCATCCACGATCAGCACGCGACCCGTCAGCGGCGCGCCGACCAGCACACCACCCTCGCCGTGATCCTTGGCCTCCTTGCGGTCATAGGCCCACGGCAGGTCGCGACCGTGCTCGTGCGCCAGTGCGATGGCTGTTGCAGCCGCCAGCGGGATGCCCTTGTAGGCAGGGCCAAACAGCATGTCGAAAGCGATGTCACTGGCCTGTGCCGTGGCGGCATAGGCCGAGCCGACCTGGGCCAGCGCCGCGCCGGAGTCAAGCTTGCCCATGTTGAAGAAGTACGGACTCTGGCGCCCCGACTTCAGGGTGAAGTCGCCAAAGCGCAGCACGTCGCGCGACAGGGCGAGGTCGAGGAAAGTTTGTTGGTGGGCTTGCAGCATCGGGACGCGGGACTCGGGACTCGGGACTCGAATGATACGGGTAACCGGAGCGGGTTTTCCCGGTTGAGGTTGTCATGCCCGCTGTCAGCAGGATGGGCGCTTTTGCTTTAGGCTTCCCGAGTCCCGAGTCCCGAGTCCCGAGTCCCGACGCATGCGAATCATTTCCTTCAACGCCAACGGCATCCGCTCGGCCGCCGCCAAGGGCTACTTCGACTGGTGGCGTGCGCAGGACGCCGACGTCACCTGCGTGCAGGAAACCAAGGCGCAGGTGGAACAGCTCGCCGACCCGTTGTTCCACCCCGAGGGCCATCACTGCTTCTATCGCGATGCGGTGACGAAGAAGGGCTACAGCGGCGTGGCGATCTACGCCAAACGCAAGCCCGACGAGGTGTTGACCGAACTCGGCTGGAAGCCGTTCGATGACGAAGGCCGTTACATCGAGGCGCGCTTCGGCAACCTTAGCGTCGTGTCGCTGTACGTACCCTCGGGTACCTCGGGCGAAGAGCGCCAGGCGTTCAAGTTCCTCGCGATGAAGAAGCTGAAAAAAATCTTCGATGGCTGGCTGGCCAGCGGACGCGAGTACGTGCTGTGCGGCGACTGGAACATCGTGCGCAGCGAGCGCGACATCCGCAACTGGAAATCCAACCAGAAAAATTCCGGCTGCCTGCCGCCCGAGCGGGCATGGTTGAATGGTCTGATTGCCGATGCGCACGGCGACGATACGCCCGCACCCGAACACGGTTGGGTGGACAGTTTTCGCGTGGTGAAGCCCGAGGTCGAGGAATACACCTGGTGGTCGAACCGCGGCGGCGCGCGCGCCAACAACGTCGGCTGGCGCATCGACTACCAGATTGCGACGCCCGGCATCGGGCGCCGCGCGACGGCCTGTGCGATCACGCGCGATCCCCGCTTCTCCGACCACGCACCGCTTCTGGTGGAGTACGCCGCATGAGCGAAGCCGCCGACGTGGTTCCACGCAAGCTGCCGCTCTGGAAGGCATTCACCCAGCCGGCGGCATGGACGATGTTCTTTTTCGGATTTTCCTCCGGGCTGCCGTTCCTGCTGGTCGCCGGGACGCTCGCCTACTGGCTGCGCTCGCGCGGCATCGAGCTGAAAGACATCACGATGATCGCCAGCGCCAGCCTGGCCTACGAATTCAAGTTCGTGTGGGCGCCGCTGCTTGACCATTTGCGCTTGCCGGTGCTGTCGCGGCTCGGGCAACGCCGTGGCTGGCTGCTGCTGGCGCAGTGCGGCGTGGCGGGAGGCATGCTGGTGATGGCCGCACTGACGCCGGATGATCTGGGCGCGTTCATCGTGGTGGCTTTGGCCGTGGCCTTCTTCGGCGCAACCCAGGACATCGCCATCGATGCCTATCGCATCGAGATTGCGCCGCCCGAGGCCCAGGGTCCACTGGTGACCACCTACTCCTTGGGCTATCGCATTGCCCTGATCCTGGCGGGCGGGATCGCATTGATCATGGCTGACCACGTGTCATGGAGCGTCGTGTACGTCGCGATGGCGGCGTGCATGAGCATTCCGATCGTCGCCAACCTCGTGTCGAGAGAGCCGGCGATCCACAGATTGCGCCCATCGCATTGGCGCGAAGCGATGCAAGAAAGCGTGGTCGAACCGTTCGTGGACTTCTTCCGCCGCTACGGCTGGTTGCTGGCCCTGGTCGCGTTGTTGTTCATCCTGCTGTTCAAGATTCCCGAGCAGGCGACGATCGGTGGAATCATGAGCCCGTTTTATCGCGACATGGGCTTTTCCAAGACCGCCATCGGCACGATCACCAAAGGTTATGGCGTGGTGATGGGCATCGTGGGGGTGTTCGCTGGCGGCATTGCCGTGGAACGTTTCGGCGTGCGGCGCAGTTTGCTGGCCGGGATCATCGTGTGTGGCGGCAGCAATCTGTTGTACTTGTTGTTGATCGGGAATCAGGGAAATCTGCTCGCGCTGACGGGCGTCATCTCCGCCCTCAATTTCACGCTGGGCTTCCTGGGGCCGCCTACGGTGGCATTCCTGTCCTCGCTCGTGAGCGTGCAGCACACCGCAACCCAGTACGCGCTGTTGTCCTCGCTGGTGAACCTTCCGGGCAAGCTGATGGGTTTTTTTGCCGGCGGTATCGTCATGGCGACCAGTTACGGCTTCTATTTCGTGCTGACCGTGCTTGCGGTGTTGCCGGCGGTGCTGCTGTTCCTTTGGCTTGAGCCGCGATTGCGTGCGCACCAGGCCACGGTTCAGGCTGACGGCACGTAGATGCCGCCCAGCACCCTTGGCCCGCGCGCGCCGGTGACGGCAGGCAGGTTGCCCGGCAGGTTTTCGAGACGCATGCGCGCCAGCCAGGCGAAACCCACGGCTTCGACGAAGTCCGGATCAAGGCCGAGCGATGCGGTGGTGTCGACCCGAATCCCGGGCAGCGCCGCGCGCAACGCATCCATCAACGCAAGATTGTGGACGCCGCCGCCGCAGGCGTACAGCTCGCGGATGCCGCGGGCCTGCAACGCACCAACGATGCTGCGCGCCGACAGTTGCAGCAGCGTCGCCTGGACGTCTTCGGGCGGCATGCCGGATGGCAGGCGCGCATCCAGCCAGTCGAGGTTGAAGACTTCACGCCCGGTGCTCTTCGGCGCTGCGGTGCCGAAGTAGGGATCGTCGAGCATGCGTGCAAGCAACGTGTCGTCCACCCGACCGCTCGCCGCCCAGGCGCCGGAGTCGTCACGGGGCGTGCCGCGGATGCGCAGCGACCACGCGTCCATCAGGCAATTGGCGGGCCCGGTGTCGAAACCGAGCACTGGTTGGCCGGGAATCAGCAGGGTGACGTTGGCGATGCCGCCGAGATTGAGGATCGCGCGTGGCACGGCGGGGTCGGCGAAAACCGCGGCGTGCAGCGCCGGCAGCAGCGGTGCGCCCTGGCCGCCGGCGGCCACGTCGGCGCGGCGAAAATCCGCAACCGTGGTGATGCCGGTGCGTTCGGCGATGACGTTGGGATCGCCGATCTGCAGCGTGAAGGGATGCGCGCCGTGCGGTGCGTGGCAGATGGTCTGTCCGTGAGAGCCGATCGCGGTCACGGCAGCGGGCGCGATACCTGCACCATCCAGCAAGGCGAGCGCCGCTTCGGCGAAACGCGCGCCGATCCCGCTGTCGAGCCGGCCGAATGCCGCGAGTGAAACGGTGGCGTCACGGCGCGCCAGCGCCAGGATCCCGGCGCGCAGCGCCGCGGAGTACGTGAAGGTTTGCGCCGCGAGAACTTCCAGCTGCGGCGTGAAGCGCACCAGCGCCGCGTCGATGCCGTCCGCACTGGTTCCGGAAATCAGCCCGAGGTAGAGCGGCGCTGCGGCACCGGCCACGGCGGCGCCGTCAGTTGGTGCTGGCGGCGTGGTTGCCGGCGTTGTCGACGCGCGCGATGCGCTGGGAGGCGTTGTCGATCATCTGGATGCGCGCCACCATCGGCGCGATCTGCAGCTTGAACGCGGCCATCAGCTTGCTGTCGAGCGGTTGTGGCTTGGGCATCGTCACGGTCAGCGGATTCTCCGGGCGGCCATTCACGCGCACTTCGTAATGCAGGTGCGGGCCGGTTGCCATGCCGGTCTGGCCGACGTAGCCGATCACTTCGCCCTGGTGCACGTGCGAACCGACGTGCAGGCCTTTCGCGAAGCGCGACATGTGGCCGTAGGCGGTGCTGTACTTGGGCGTGTCCTTGATCTCGATGAAGTTGCCGTAGCCGTGCACCCAGCCGCGGCGCACGATCACGCCATCGCCGGCAGCGTGGATCGGCGTGCCGGTCGGCGCGGCATAGTCCACGCCCTTGTGCAGCCGGGTGTAGCCGAGGATCGGGTGCTTGCGCATGCCAAAGCGCGAGGAAATGCGGGTGAACGCCACCGGCGTGCGCAACAGCGCCTTGCGCAGCGGACGCCCGTCCTGGCTGTAATAGGCAATGCTGCCGTCGGCCTGCTTGAAGCGATACGCGGTGTAGCGGTGTCCGTTGTTGATGAACTCGGCGGCGATCACGTCACCGGCGCGGGTGTAACTGCCGTTGCGATAGATGTCGTCGTAGACGACGGTGAACTGGTCGCCGGCTTTCAGATCCTTGACGAAGTCGATGTCGTACTTGAAGACATCCGCCAGCTTCAACACCATCACTTCCGACAGCCCGGCCTTTTCGCCGGCCGCGAACAACGAACCCTTCACCACGCCGTGCGCGAAATGCATGCGGCGCTCGACCGGCAGTGTCGTGACGGTGGCCTGCAAGCCACTCGCCGCCGCCGTCAGGGTGACCAGGGTGGCGGAATCAGGCTGGTAGCGGAAACCCTGGAACTCGCCTTTCGGTCCGATCTGGAATCCAAGCTCGTCACCGGGATGCAGCGATTTGAGCGCGCCGGTGTCCTTGCCGCTGGCCATCACGCTGGCAAGATTGGCGGCACTCAACCCCTGCGCTTCGAAAATTTCCGAGAGTGTCTCGCCGGGCTGGACTTCGACTGTCTTCCACGCTGCCACCACCGGTTGCGCGGCTTCGACCGGCGCAGGCGGCAGTGCCAGCGGAACGGTCACGCGCGCGACCGGACCCGGCGCGCCGTGCCCGAACGCGCTGGCCCACAGCGGGATACCCACCAACGCCAGCAGCATCAGCAACAGTGCGCCGCCTGCGAGTGCCCAGCGTTCGCGCGCCCAGCGGATCATGCCGGCGGGTGCTGCAGCGTGGGACGACCAATGCTTGATGCGCTGGTAGAAATGGCGGTGCGAATGACGGATCCTGCGATGGATCACCCGAAGATGTTCGGCATGAAAAATGGCGCGACGGAATTGGCGATCCATCGGGGTTCCAGGGTCAGGGTGGAAACAAGCAACGGGCGGTACCATAGCGGCCGCGGAAACGGCGCGTCAATCCCTTTGCGTACAAAGATTTGCGCGATGTTTCGCGATTAACACATAATTAACCCGAGCGTCACTTTCATGGTTGAACGCAGTACCCATTCGGGGCCGCGTCGACACCCTTTGACCGGAAGCCCGCGATGTCCCCGAACGAAAGCGCCTTGTCCATCATCCATCGCGGCGCCGACACCGTCCTCAAGGAGGACGAACTGGTCGCGCGCCTTGCGACCGGGCGGCCGTTGCGGGTGAAGGCGGGCTTCGATCCCACCGCGCCGGACCTGCACCTTGGCCACACGGTGCTGCTCAACAAGATGCGCCAATTCCAGGATCTCGGCCATACCGCGATTTTCCTGATCGGCGATTTCACCGGAATGATCGGCGACCCGACCGGCAAGAACGTCACGCGCAAGCCACTGACGCGCGAGCAGATCGCGCAGAATGCCGAGACCTATGCCGCGCAGGTGTTCAAGGTGCTCGACCGCGACCGCACCGAAGTGCGCTTCAACTCGGAATGGTTCGACCAGTTGGGTGCGGCCGACATGATCCGCCTCGCCGGCCAGCACACGGTGGCGCGGATGCTGGAGCGCGACGATTTCGCCAAGCGTTTCGCCGCGCAGCAGCCGATTTCGATCCACGAATTCCTCTACCCGCTGGCGCAGGGCTACGACTCGGTCGCGCTGAAGTGCGACGTCGAACTCGGTGGCACCGACCAGCGCTTCAACCTGCTGATGGGCCGCGGCTTGCAGGAACACTACGGGCAGCCGCCGCAGATCGTGTTGACGATGCCGCTGCTGGAAGGCATCGACGGCGTGCAGAAGATGTCCAAGTCACTCGGCAACTACATCGGCATCGACGAGCCCGCGATCGACATGGTCACCAAGACCCTGAAGATCGGCGACGAGCTGATGTGGCGCTGGTTCGAGCTGTTGAGTTTCGAGGTGTCGCTGGACGAGCTGGCGGCGATGAAGCGCGAGGTCGCGAGCGGCGCGTTGAATCCGCGCGATGCCAAGCTGCGCCTCGCGCGCGAACTGGCCGCGCGCTTCCATGGCGCTGCCGCTGCCGAGCAGGCCATCGCTGGTTGGCATGCAGTCGTGCGCGGTGAAGGCGACACGTCCTCGTTGCCGTTGAACGACATTCCGGTTTCGGCCGAAGGCCTGCGCCTGCCGGCACTGTTGACCGCGGCGGGGTTGACCTCCAGCAACTCGGAAGCCAACCGCAAATTGAAGGAACGTGCGGTGCGGATCGATGCGGTGGTGGTGGAAGATCCGCAGCGCGTGTTCGCCGCCGGTTTCGAAGGTGTGCTGCAGGTCGGCAAACGCAACTTCGCGCGGGTGCGACTGGTCGCCGCGTGATGGGCAAGGCAACCTGACGCACTCGGCAGGGTGTCCGTCGACACCCTGCCGAGTTTCGATCCGTCGCGTCAGTAGGTGACCGGCGAGGTGATGGTCTTGCGTGTTCCAGTCACGGTGCCTTTGATGGGAAGGCCGCCCGGGAGGATGATGTTGTAGTGCGTATCCCACTGGGTGAGCACGAACGTGCCCGTGTACGAACTGCCATCCGCGCTGAGCGTGACGGTCTCCTTGATGTTGCCTGGCCCGAGGAACGTGTTGTCGACGTCGATGCCATCCGCATTCTGGTCTTGCACCCATGCCAGCATGAAATGGTTGAGCGTGTAGGTGCGCGGGCCAGTCTGCGCCCATGTGCCCATGCAGAAATTGCCATCGGCCGCAGGCCGTCCCGAATTCATTAGCTCGGTGCCATCCGCGTGCCAGGCCACGTAGGCGTGGTCAACCGGGGCGCCATCCGGAACGCCGGTGGGACCATTGCCCTCGGCGGTCATGGTGACCTCGTAGAGGCCAGCAATCGGCTCAAGGGTCTGCAACAGGTTGGGCCTGGTCACCGTGGGCGATGCCGGGGCCGCGGACTGGAACATCCGCGTGGCGAATGCAGCGGATGTCTTGGCCGGTGCCGCGAGCGTCCAGTGGCCACTCGCCGTCCTGACCAGGTTCAGTCCGCAGGCTGCGGCCTGCGGGGCGCACGCAAGCGCGGACAGGCCGAACAACGCAATCACGATTGATGCTTGCAAGCGGGTATTCATGGCGATGCCTCCAAAGTGGTGTTGTCCTCCCCTGCCCACGGCCGCGGGCCGTTGGCAGAATGGGATTCGGGAATGGCGCGCCACGATTACAGGGCTGCGACCGCCCGGTGCCGCGATCCGGGGGCAGGCGATGGTCCGGCGGCGACCGCGCGGCTAAGGTAGGCGGATGTTCGTCGACGTCCCGCAGCGGCATC
>DASSRT010000093.1:0-9047 GCA_035701705.1 Rhodanobacteraceae bacterium | reverse complement strand
CTGAAATCGTCGGTGAGCAGTTCGAAGCTGTAGCCCATGTGCAGGCGGTGCGCGGTCGTGTATTCGGCCATCGTTGCAAGCGAATCTTCCGATGCGATTTCGCCCAGCGTGGTCGTGCCCGGATAGCCATCGAGCAGCGCGCGCAGTTCGTCGAGGAACGCCAGGTTCTCCGGCCGGGTGTTGTTGAAGTAGTGGTACTGGTACGCGTAGGGATTGTCGGCGCTGAACCCGCGCCCCGAGCGGCGATCCTTGGGCTTAGGCGGGTTGTCGCGCAGCTGTGCGTCGTGGAAACAGAAGTTGATCGAGTCCAGCCGGAAGCCGTCCACGCCACGCTCCAGCCAGAAGCGCAGGTTGTCCAGCATCGCCGCGCGCACGTCCGGATTGTGGAAATTGAGGTCCGGCTGCTCGGTCAGGAAATTGTGGAGGTAGTACTGCTGGCGGCGCGGCTCCCACTTCCAGGCGGGACCGCCGAAGATCGACAACCAGTTGTTCGGCGCAGTGCCGTCCTCGCGCGGATCGGCCCACACGTACCAATCAGCCTTCGGGTTGTCACGGCTCTGCCGGCTTTCGCGAAACCACGCGTGGGTGGCCGAGGTGTGGCTCAAGACCTGGTCGATCATCACCTTCAGGCCCAGCGCGTGCGCTTTCGCGAGGAGCCGGTCGAAGTCCTCCAGCGTGCCGAAGAGCGGGTCGACCGCGCGGTAATCGGCGATGTCGTAACCGAAATCGGCCATCGGCGACTTGAAGAAAGGCGCGATCCATAACGCGTCCACGCCCAGCGACGCCACGTAATCGAGCCGTTCGATGATGCCCGGCAAGTCGCCCACGCCATCGCCGTTGGTATCGAGGAAGCTGCGCGGATAGATCTGGTAGATGACGGCTCCGCGCCACCAATTTGCATCCGACATCGAGTAAGCCCATGGAATGCGCCGCGCAGTGAAATCACCGCCGCGTCTGGAAACGGCGTCCAGCTTAGTGGCTGGGTGTGGGCGGCCTGCATGGCTTTGCATACGTATTCACGGATGCTGCGGGTGCGTCATGCACGGCGCGATCCGGTTGCTTCGGGGGCGCTGCGACGGTTGCAGGATTTTCGCACGCGACGTTTGCGTACCACCGGCGGCAGCGCGTCTCCCGGGTCGTCGAGCTCGGCGTACGCCACCGATGGTGCAACGCAATATGCGGGCCCGACGCGCCGCATGAATACGTATACAGCGATCGCGCGCGCTCGAAGCCTGCCCATACCATGCGAACACGACCTCGCTGTCAGAACGCGGGGCGCTGTGTGCGGCGGTGACAGCCGGCATCCGTGTGCAGAGACCAACCGACCTCGCTGGGGAATGACACCATGCAATTCAAACGCAACGTGATGACGCTGGCACTGATGTCCGCGGGCATCGGCCTTGCCACCTGCACCAACATCGCCTTCGCGGCCAGCGGCCGCGTGCAGTCCACCGATCAGCAGCAGACGGGTTCGACCCAGCCTGCGCAGACGGACCAATCCAAGGCAACGACCGACAAGAAGAAAAAGCAGGACGAGAAGCAGCAGCAGGCACAGAAAGCCATCACCCTCGGCGCGGTCGAAGTCACCGGCTACGCCAGCAGCGTGCAGAACTCGATCGCGATCAAACGCCAATCCAATTCCATCGTCGAAGCGGTTTCGGCCGAGCAGGTCGGCAAGCTTCCGGGCACCAGCATTGCCGACGCGCTGGGCCGCCTGCCGGGCCTCGCCGTGCAGAGCGTCAACGGCCGTCCGCAGGTGCTCACCATCCACGGCCTCGGCCCCGACTTCGGCACCGCCCTGGTCAACGGCAACCAGCAGGTCTCCACGTCCAACAACCGCGACGTGCAGTTC
Organism: Rhodanobacteraceae bacterium; assembly: GCA_035701705.1. Taxonomy (GTDB): domain Bacteria; phylum Pseudomonadota; class Gammaproteobacteria; order Xanthomonadales; family Rhodanobacteraceae; genus 66-474. The sequence goes on along the minus strand of DASSRT010000093.1, from coordinate 7,195 downwards.
GACCAGTATCCATCCAGCTGGTTCGGCAGCGTCGTGGTGCACATGAGCCCCAGCGCCAACCTGATCGGGCAGGGCCTGTCGGGCACCGTGGACATGCACACCATTCGCCCGCTCGACAGCCGCGAGCGCAAGGTCGCGATCAATGCGCATTACATCTGGGACGGCATGGGCCAGTTGGCGGATGGCCCCGGGGTCAAGGACAACGGTTACCACGTCAATGGCGTGTACGTCGACCAGTTTGCCGACCACACCTTCGGCATCACCCTCGGCATCGACCTCGATGCCAATCCGTCGCAGATCGAGCATCAGGCACCATGGGGTTATCCGAACGACGCGGACGGCGATCTGGTCGTGGGCGGCTCCAAGAACTACGGCATTTCGGACCTGATGAAGCGCCAGGGCTATCTGGCCACGTTCCAGTGGCGGCCGTCGGACGCCTTCTCCAGCACGCTGGATTTCACCTACGACAATTTCCGCGAGACCCAGCAGGCGAAGGGCATCGAGTTTCCGCTGTTCTGGGGTGCGGGCGTGACCTTGCAGCCGGGCAACGTCGGCGGCGGCTTCGTGCAGAGCGGTACCTACGGCAATGTGTCGCCGGTGATCCGCAACGACTACAACCAGACGCGGGCCAAGGTCTGGAACGTCGACTGGAGCTCGACGATACGCTTCAACGCCGACTGGTCGGCAGCGATCGACGCCAACTATTCGCGCGCCGATCGGCGCGACATGTTGCTGGAGAGCTATTCCGGCTTCGGCTACAACAAGAGCGGCCCCACCGATACCGTCGGCTTCAGTGAATTGCCCGACGGCATGCTGGTGTTGAATCCGACCCTCGATTATTCGGATCCCAGCCTGGTCATGCTGACCGACCCGCAGGGTTGGGGCGGCGGTGCGACCCCGCCCGTGGTGCAGGCCGGCTTCATCAACGCGCCGCACACCAACGACTACCTCGCCAACCTGCGGCTGAGCGTGACGCGCAATTTCCTGAGCGGGCCGTTTTCCAGCATGGAAGTCGGCGTCGACCGCGGCAATCGCCAGAAGAACTACCAGATCGATCAGGATTTCCTGATCCTCCCGGGTGGTGCGCAGACCGCGCCGATGCCGTCCGACGCGGTCGTGGGCGATCCGCTCGGCTGGATGGGCATCGGTTCGCAGCTCCTGTACAACCCGCTCAGCTTGATCGCGAACGGCACCTACGAATTGTTCCCGACAGCGCTGTCGTCGATCGCGGTGCCGCCGAACTGGCAGGTGAACGAGCGCGACGTCACGCCGTACGTGCAGTTCAACATCGACACCAATCTCGGCAACGTTTCCCTGCGCGGCAACGTCGGCGTGCAGGTGGCGCACACCAACCAGACCTCGGATGGCCAGTATGCGCAGGCCAGCTCCGGCGGCACCAATGGCTCCAACGTGGTGCTGTTGCCGACTTCCGGCGGAACCAGCTGGACCCGCTGGCTGCCGAGCTTGAACCTGGTGTTCGGGCTGAGCGCGAATGACGACCTGCGCTTCAGCGCGGCCAAGACGATTTCGCGTCCGCGCATGGACCAGATGAGCGCCAGCATCGGGCTCAGCACCGACATCACCCACCTGTCGTCGACCGACCCCAACCAGGCCTACTTCAGCGCGTCCGGCGGCAACCCGTCGCTGCTGCCGACCAAGGCCAACAACTTCAACCTGAGTTACGAGCACTATTTCAACGGCGAATCGTCGGGTTATCAGTGCACGTCGAACGAAGAGAAGCAGTCACCCTTGTGCAGCGCCGGCGGTGCGGGTTACTTCGCCTTGTCGAGTTACTACCTGCAGCTGAATGACTACATCGATCCGAACGCGGCGTACCTCAAGGATTTCTCGGCCTTCATCCCCGCCTACCTCACGCCTGCCCAGCAGGCGCAACTGGGCACGCCGTTCGGCACGGTGTCCGGTCCGACCAATGATGGCCACGGCACGATCAAGGGCGCGCAGGTCACCCTCAACCTGCCGCTCGGGCACCTCACGCACGTGCTGGATGGCCTCGGCACGATCGTGAGCGTCAACTACACCAAGAGCTCGTTGATCTACGGCGACAATCCGAACCCGATCACGGTGCCGGGCCTGTCCAAGTGGGTCGCGAACTGGACGCTGTACTACCAGAACGGTGGTTTCCAGGCGCGTGTCAGCCAGACCTATCGCAACAATTTCCTCGGTCGTGTCTCCGGCATCAGCGCCACCCGCGTCGAGCAGATCATCAAGGGTGGCAGCACCACCTCGGCGCAGGTCAGCTACAGCATTGACGATGGCGCGCTCAAGGGCCTGACCTTTGTCCTGCAAGGCTCCAACCTCAGCAACCAGCGCTTCATCACGTATCAGAACAATGATCCGCGGCAAGTGCAGACCTGGGAGTTGTATGGGCGCCGGTACGAGGCCGGCATCTCGTACAAGTTCTGAAGACGGATGGCGGCGGCGCAAGGCATCGTTGTCCTGCAGCAACGGGCCCTGCGTCGCCGCGCACCGGCGCGGCAGCGCGGCTGCGTTCGCCGCGCGCGCACAAGGTGTAACCTCGACCCATGAACGACTCCGCGATCCGGCGCGTGGTGATCGTCGGCGGCGGCACCGCCGGCTGGCTGGCCGCGGCGCTGCTGGCACGGGCACTCGGCCCGAGCCGTGAAATCCGGCTGATCGAATCCGCCCAGATCGGCACGGTGGGCGTCGGCGAAGCCACGATCCCGCAGATCCAGCACATCAATGGCTTCCTCGGCATCGACGAAGCCGACATGCTGCGTTTCACCCACGGCACCTACAAGCTGGGGGTGCAGCTGGAGAACTTCGGGCGGCTGGGCGATTCCTACCTGCACGGGTTCGGTGACGTGGGGTTGTCGCTGGGCCTGCTGCCGTTCCACCACTACTGGTTGCGCGCCCGCGCCGAGGGCGACAGCCATTCGTTGTGGGACTACTCGCTGAACGCGGCCGCCGCGGTGAAGGATCGCTTCGCGCGGCTCGACAGCGTGCCGAACACGCCGCTCGCCGGCATTCGTTACGCCTACCAGTTCGATGCCGCGAACTACGCGCAGTACCTGCGCAGCAAGATCCCCGCGGGTGCGGTGCAGCGCACCGAGGGCAAGGTCGTCGGTGTCAGCTTGCGCAGTGACGACGGCTTCATCGAATCGCTGCAACTGGACAGTGGCGAGCGCATCGAGGGCGACTTCTTCATCGACTGCTCGGGCTTTCGCGGCCTGTTGATCGAAGGCGCGCTGCACACCGGTTACGAAAACTGGCAGCAGTGGCTGCCGTGCGACCGCGCGCTGGCGGTCGGCAGTACCCGCAACGGACCGCTGCATCCCTACACGCTGGCCACCGCGCGCACGGCGGGCTGGCAATGGCGGATCGACCTGCAGCATCGCACCGGTAACGGCCACGTGTATTGCAGTGATTTCATCAGCGACGACGAGGCCGCCGCGCAGGTGCTCGCGAATTTGCCTGGCGACACCATGGGCGAGCCGCGCCCGCTGCGCTTCGTCACCGGTGCGCGCAAGTTGGCGTGGAATCGCAATTGCCTTGCGCTCGGCTTGGCGGCGGGCTTCATGGAACCGCTGGAATCGACCACCATCCATCTCGTGCAGTCGGGCATCGCGCGCTTCCTCGGCATGTTCCCGGATCGCCATTGCGACCCATTGCTCGTCGATACCTACAACCGCCAGACGCGCTTCGAATACGAGCGCGTGCGCGACTTCCTGATCCTGCACTACCAGGCCACCGAGCGCACCGACACGCCGTTCTGGCGCCGGTGCGGCGCGATGGATGTGCCGGAATCGCTGGCGCAGCGCATCGACCTGTTCCGCCGCACGGGCCTGATCTTCCGCGAGGCCGACGAACTGTTCACCGAAGTCGCCTGGTTGCAGGTCATGCTGGGCCAGCGCATCGAACCCCGGCAGTACCACCCCCTGGCCGACGAACTCGAGGATTCCAAATTGAAGGGCTTTCTCTCCGACATCCGCACCCTCGTCCAGCGCGCGGCGGCACCGTTGCCGGCGCACGCCGACTTCGTGGCTCGCACCTGCGCCGTCGCTGCGCCGGCCACCGCCGAATTGCAGCGGAGCGTGTCATGAAGCGCGCCTGGCTCGCATTGGCGTTCGGCGCCATCGCACTCACGCTTGCCTCGGCGGGGCATGCGGCGACGCCCGCGCACGACGCAGGCTCGGCACGTCCATCCTCCGGCGTCTGGTACGAGATTTTCGTGCGCAGCTGGTACGACACCAACGGCGATGGCATCGGCGATTTGAATGGCGTCACCGCCAAGCTCGACTACCTGCAGAAGCTGGGCGTCAGCGGCATCTGGTTGATGCCCATCAACCCGTCGCCCAGCTACCACGGCTACGACGTCACCGACTACGAGGCGGTCAATCCGCAGTACGGCACGCTGGCCGATTTCCGCAAGCTCGTGAAGGCCGCCCACGCGCGCGGCATCCGCGTGATCATCGACATGGTGGCCAACCACAGCAGCAACGAGAACCCGTGGTTCCTGTCGGCGCTGGATCCGAAGAGTCCGTATCGCGATTGGTACATCTGGGCCGGCAAGACCACCGACGTCGAGATGCCGAATGCGTTTGGCGGGCAGGCCTGGCACCGCGCCAAGGATGGGCAGTACTACGAGAGCATCTTCGACCCGGCCATGCCCGACCTCAACTACGACAACCCGGCCGTGCGCGCGAAGATGATCGCGATCGGCCAGTTCTGGTTGCGGCAGGGTGCCGACGGGTTCCGGCTCGATGCCGCGCGGCACATCTACGTGAACTTTCCCTCGGATGTCGGCAATCCGGAATCCATCGCCAAGAACGTCGCGTGGTGGGAGCAATACCGCAAGGGCCTCGACCAGGTCGATCCGCACGCGTACCTGGTCGGCGAGGTGACCCGTGACGAGGCGGCCGACATCGCGCCGTATCTCAAGCCGCTGGATGCCGCGTTCAACTTCCCGCTGGCCAAGCAGCTGATCGCGGCGGTGCAGACGGAACGCAACCTCGACCTCGCGCGCACGCTGGCGCAAACCTACGCGACCTACGACCACGTTGCCGCGGATGCGATGCAGAAAGACGCGCCGTTCCTGTCGAACCACGACCAGGAACGCGTGATGAGCCAGCTGGGCGGCGATCCTGCGCACATGCGCGTCGCCGCCGCCATGCTGCTGACCTTGCCCGGCGAGCCGTACATCTACTACGGCGAAGAACTCGGCATGCGCGGCACGAAGCCCGACCCCGACCTGCGCACGCCGATGCGCTGGGATCGCGCGCTCGATGCGCCGGGCGAGACGACGTGGCACGCCACATCACCGGCCAATGGCGGGCCGATTTCCGTCGCGGCCCAGCAGGACGATCCGCAGTCGTTGCTGAGCTGGTACCGCATGCTGATCCAGTGGCGCATCGACATACCCGCGTTGCGCCATGGCGGTTTCGCGGTGTATCCGCAAGCCGACGACCAGCTGGTCGCGTGGCAACGTACCGACGGCGCCGGCACGGTGCTGGTGGTGCACAACCTTTCCGGCACCGCGCAAACTCTGCCATTGCCGGCGGATCGCTTCCACAAACTGCTGCGGCACACTCGTCCCGACACCGTGATTGTGGCCGGCCACGTCAAGCTGCCGCCGTACGGCAGCGCGATCCTGCAATGAACAACCGGACGCGGAGCAAACGATGCTGACGATGCGCCCACTGCGCATGCCGGGGTGTGCGCTGTTCTTGCTGGCGTGTTGCCTCGCGACCAACGTGACTGCAGGGCCGGCGCAGCCATCTGCCAGCATCACCGAGGGTTTGGCCGGCGCGACCATCGAGCTGCAGATGCTTGCACCCGGCGTGTTGCGCGTGCACTACGTGCCGGCCAGCGGCGCCACGCCGCCGAGCCTGGTGATGAATCCATCGGGCTGGCCGGAGTCCTCGTTCGAACCGGCGATGACGCAGCACGCTGACACGATCACCCTGCATTCGGAGAGGATGACTGTTGCGATGGACGCCAAGGCCGGCACGCTGGTCGTCAGCGATCCGCAGGGCAACGTGCTGTTGCGGCAGTCCAATCTCGCGGCATTGGGGCGCGGCCAGATCGGGTTCGCGCACGCGCCCGGCATCGCGATGTACGGCATCGGCAGCTACACCAAGCAACAAAGTGTGGCGCCGGGCTTGTTGCGAACCGGCAGGCAAGTCGCGAAAGCGGGCGAGCAGGGTCATGCGGGCGCGCCGTTCGTGTGGAGCACAGCGGGTTTCGGCGTACTCGTCGATGGCGATGGTGCGGATTTCGACCTGGCCCATGGCCGCATCGCAGTCAGCCATTTCAAACGTCCCGACGCCGACTATTACATCCTCGTTGGCACGCCAAAAGAGATGTTCGGTGCATTGGCGAACTTGAGCGGCCACGCGCCGTTGTTTCCCAAGTGGTCGATGGGTTTCATCAACAGCCAATGGGGCATCGACCAGCAAGAACTGTTGTCGGTGGTGCACACGTATCGCGCCAAGCACATTCCACTCGATGCCTTCGTTCTCGATTTCGACTGGAAGGCGTGGGGCCAGGGCGACTACGGCGAGTTTCGCTGGAACCCGGAAAAATTTCCCGATGGCCCGAGCGGCAAGTTGGCGAAAACACTCGCCGCCGAGGGCGTGCATCTCGGCGGGATCATGAAGCCGCGCCTGTTGCTGGGCACGGCCGAAGGTGACTACGCCAGCGCGCACGGTCTGTGGATTCCCGGCGAGAAGGCCTATCCGGAATACTTCTCGCACAAGCAGGCCATGGATGTCGATTTCGACAAGCCCGCGGCGCGCCGCTGGTTCGGGCAGCTCGCGATCAGGTACGGCTTCGACAAGGGCATCGCCGGTTGGTGGAACGACGAGGCCGACGTCTACGGCAAGGACGGCACACCCACGAGCAACACCCAGTTCCTCAACATGCAGCGTTCGCTGTACGACGCGCAGCGTGCCGCCAGCGACCAGCGCGTGTGGTCGCTCAATCGCAATTTCTGGCTGGGCGCGCAGCGCTACGCCTACGGACTGTGGTCGGGCGACATCGACACCGGCTTCAAGTCGATGGCGATGCAGCGTGCGCGCATGCTGAGCGCGATCGACGTCGGCGAGATGAACTGGGGCATGGATGGCGGCGGCTACAACGGCCATCCGTCGGATGAAAACTACGCGCGCTGGATCGAATTCGGCGCGTTCACGCCGATCTTCCGCGTGCATGGCAC
>DASSRT010000092.1:0-3507 GCA_035701705.1 Rhodanobacteraceae bacterium | reverse complement strand
CCCGACCTTGTTGCGTGCGCTCTCGCCGACCGCATGACAGGGCAGGCATTTGCGGAAGGACTGTTCGCCCGCCGCGAGGTCCTGCGCGACGGCGGAGCTCGCGGTCGCCAGCAGCAATGCGGCAATGATGGCGAGCTTCATGCGGCGCATCCTTTCACGCAACCTCGCATGCGGCTTGGCTGCGAGGCTTGTCAACCGGACAATTCTGCTAGACCATGAACCGGTGTCATTCCGGGGCGCTCCGAAGGAGCGAACCCGGAATCGGTTTGCGAAATATCCATGCGTCACCCGCCCACGAGCCGCAGCAGGTACTGCCCGTAACCCGTCTTCGCCATCGGCGTCGCGAGTTCGCGTACCCGCGCGGCATCGATCCAGCCTTGCTGCCAGGCAATTTCTTCGGGGCAGCACACTTTCAGGCCTTGGCGATTTTCGACGGTGGCGATGTAGTTGCCGGCGTCCATCATCGATTCGTGGGTGCCGGTGTCGAGCCACGCGTAACCGCGGCCGAGTTGTTCCAGCATCAGCGAGCCGTCGTCGAGATAGCGGCGGTTCAAGTCGGTGATTTCCAGTTCGCCGCGCGGGGAAGGTTTCAGTTGCGCCGCGTAGTCGCACACACGGCTGTCGTAGAAATACAAGCCCGTCACCGCGTAGCTCGATTTCGGCTTCGCCGGTTTTTCTTCGAGGCCCACCACGCGACCCGTCGCGTCGAACTCCGCGACGCCATAGCGTTCCGGGTCACGCACCAGGTAGCCGAACACCGTGGCGCCGCGTTCGCGTGCCGACGCGCGTTTCAGCAACTCGGTGAAGCCGTGGCCGAAAAAAATGTTGTCGCCCAGCACCAGCGCGCACGGATCGCCCGCGATGAAGTCGCGCCCGATCAGGAAGGCCTGCGCCAGGCCATCGGGCGACGGCTGCACCGCGTAGGTGATCTGGATGCCCCACTGCGACCCGTCGCCCAGCAGGCTCCGGAACAGCGCCTGCTCGTGCGGCGTGTTGATGACCAGCACCTCGCGGATGCCGGCCAGCATCAGCACCGACAGCGGGTAGTAGATCATCGGCTTGTCGTACACCGGCAGCAGCTGCTTGCTGACTGCCTGCGTGACGGGATACAGCCGGGTGCCGGAACCGCCGGCGAGGATGATGCCCTTTTGGGTTGTCATTGCTTCGTCCTCATGTCTCCCGGATCCCGCCGGAAGTGGGTGAAGCCGTCCCCCTCCGCGCGATCACAATCTTCCCCCTTCCTGCGGAAGAGGGTGTTTTGCCTCCCCCTTCCGCAGGAAGGGGGACCGAGGGGGATGGCTTTTCGCATCGTCATGCCGAGGCCCCCAACCGTTCCATCCGGTAACTGCCATCCAGCACGCGTTGCACCCACGGCTGGTTGGCGAGGTACCAGTCCACCGTCTGCGCGATACCGGTCTCGAAATCCACGGCGGGTTTCCAGCCGAGTTCGCGCTGCAGTTTCGATGAATCGATTGCGTAGCGGCGGTCGTGGCCGGGGCGATCCTTGACGAATTCGATCAGGGATTCGCGCTTGCGACCGTCGGCCAGGGGCCGCCGCGCGTCCAGCAGCGCGCAGATGGCTTTCACGACGGCAATGTTCTCACGCTCGGCGTCGCCGCCGACGTTGTAGGTTTCCCCCACCACGCCTGCTTCCAGCACGCGGCGGATCGCGCTGCAATGGTCGAGCACGAACAGCCAGTCGCGGATGTTCCTGCCATCGCCGTACACCGGCAGCGGCTCGCCCGCCAACGCCCGCGCGATGACCAGCGGGATCAACTTCTCCGGAAACTGGTACGGCCCGTAGTTGTTCGAGCAATTCGTGGTGAGGACGGGCAACCCATAGGTATGGTGGAAGGCGCGCACCAGGTGATCCGACGCCGCCTTCGACGCCGAGTACGGCGAGTTGGGCGCATACGGCGTGTTCTCGGTGAACTTGCCGGACTCGCCCAGCGAGCCGTACACCTCGTCGGTCGAGACATGCAGGAAGCGGAACGCGGCGCGCCGGGATTCGTCGAGCGCTTTCCAGTGATCACGCACGGCTTCCAGCAACGCCAGCGTTCCCACCACGTTGGTGTCGACGAACGCGGCAGGACCGTCGATCGAACGATCGACGTGCGACTCGGCGGCGAAATTCACCACCGCGTCGGGCTGGTGCTCGGCCAGCAACTGCGCCACCAGCGCGCGATCGCCGATATCGCCCTGCACGAAGCGGTGGCGCGGGTTGCCATCCAGCGGCTGCAAGGTGTCGAGGTTGCCGGCGTAAGTGAGCTTGTCGAGGTTGACCACCGTCAACCCGTCGGCCACCGCCTGCAACACGAAGTTGCCGCCGATGAAGCCGGCACCGCCGGTGACCAGAAGAGTCGCCATCCCCATCTCGTCGCGTCGTCAAAAGGACGCTATTTTGACATACGTGGAGCATTTATCCCCTCTCCCTTCGGGTACGGCCGCCATCCATGGCAAAGAGCTCCGTGGTGGCGCGCAGCGACGGGTGAGGGTTCAGCTCCGCGCGACAGTCGGCACCGCGCGTATGCGTACCCTCACCCCTGCCCCTCTCCCGAAGGAGAGGGGTTCAGTGCCAAACCGCGCAAGGCTTGGCACGCATCGTGCTGCAGTGGATACGGAACCAAACTCCATCTGGTCAGGAACAGGGGTTCCCGAACGGCCGCACCGCAGGGTGTGGCCGTTTGTTTTATGCAAGCACCGTCGAGAGACCGCGCCCGACGGGCAAGCACGAACGCAAGCACGAACGGCAAGCCACGCGCAGCCGACGCCGCTCGTCGCCACGCTTCCCGGCAAAAACCTTCTGGAAAACGAGACGAAGATCACGCTGGCATGCCGATTGGCACGCAACGTGCTGTGACAATTTGTAACAACGGCCTCCGGGCAGCAGGGGATGACTCATATGCACACACACGCCAACGCCATCCAGCGCGGTTTCACGCTGATCGAACTGATGATCGTGGTCGCGATCATCGCGATCCTGGCCGCCATCGCGATTCCCGCGTACCAGAATTACTTGATTCGCACGCAGGTGACTGAAGGCACGTCGCTTGCTACGGGCGCCAAGGTCGCGGTATGGGACTTCGTGTCCAACACCGGCCGGTTTCCGACCAACAACCAGTCGGCAGGACTTGCCTTGGCGACTTCGATCACCGGCAAGTACGTCTCACAGGTCGATATTTCAGGCGGCAAGGTCACCGCGACTTTTGGCAACCAAGCCAACAAAGCCATCACGGTGTCCGGAAAAGATACCTTGGTCTTGTCACCTTCGACCACGGCGGGTGCAATCCAGTGGACTTGCACCCCCAGCACAATCGACCCCAAGTACCTGCCCTCATCGTGCCGGAAGTGACCACGTCGCGGTAACGATTGAGAAAATCGTTCTGGGTGACACACCGCGTCACCCACGCCGCAGAAGGGCAATCACGCCAGATTCACAATCGTGAAAAAATGTGAGATAGTCCGCAACCCCGAGACCCTTTGTACCGTTAGATTTTAGTCAAGGGC
>DASSRT010000091.1:0-3195 GCA_035701705.1 Rhodanobacteraceae bacterium | reverse complement strand
TTCGCCGGCGGCGCGAAAGTGCCGCCGCAAATCCAGCGCATGAAGTCGGAAGACCTTCTGGCCACGGTGTTCCCGGATCAGGTCGCCTGCCTCGAAAACATCGTCGGCGAGCGCCAGATCCCCGACCACCCGCTGGTCGTGCAAACCTTGCACGACTGCCTGCACGAGGCGATGGATCTCGACGGCCTCACCGCCGTGCTGCGCAAACTCGAGAGCGGCGAAGTGACGATGGTCGCGCGCGACCTCACTGCGCCGTCGCAGCTCGCGGCGGAAATCCTCAATGCGCGTCCCTATGCCTTCCTCGATGGCGGCGAAGCGCAGGAGCGCCGGACCCAGGCCGTGGCACCGCATGACGCGATCGAAGCGCGCGATCTTGGCAAGCTGGACGCCGACGCCATCGACGCGGTGCGCGAGGAAGCCTGGCCCGCGCCACGCGATGTCGACGAGATGCACGAGGCCCTGTTGCTGCTGGGCGCGGTCAACGAGGACGACTTGTCGCGAAATCCGGCATGGCAAGGCTGGCTGGATGAGCTTGCGCTGGCCTGTCGCGCAACACGGCTGCTTTTTCCCTCTCCCTCCGGGAGAGGGTGCCGCGTAGCGGCGGGTGAGGGTTCGGGCTCGACTGCGACTCCCGAGTGCTTCCGAACCCTCACCCCTACCCCTCTCCCGAAGGGAGAGGGGTTCAGACTTTGGATCGCCGCCGAAATGTTGCCGATGTGGCAAGCGGTCCATCCCGATGCGACGACGCAGCCGCCGATCGCGGCGCCTGCGGAATATGCGTCGCGCACGTGGACGCGTGACGAAGCCTTGCCCGAAATCCTGCGCACGCGGCTGGCCTGCTCAGGCGTGACCAACGTTGCCGCGCTGGCGGAGGCACTGGCGCTGCCGCGCAGCGACGTGGACAGCGCGCTCGCGCGACTGGAGCGCGAGGGCACGGCGATGCGCGGCGTCTTCACGCCGGGCCCTTCCGATGAACAGTGGTGCGACCGGCATCTGCTCGCGCGCATCCATCGCCGCACCGTGCAGCGCCTGCGTCGCGAGATCGAGCCGGTGGCGCCCTGCGACTTCATGCGCTTCCTGCTGGACTGGCAACACCTCTCCCCGCAAACCCGGCTGCGCGGCCCCGATGCACTGGCCGCGGTGCTGGCGCAGCTGGAGGGCTTCGAAGCCGCCGCCGGTGCGTGGGAATCACAGCTGTTGCCGGCGCGTGTCGCCGACTACGACATCGCCTGGCTGGACGCCTTGTGCGGCGCGGGTCGCATCGCCTGGACGCGTTTGCGTGCCGCCAGCGGCGGACGCGCCGCGCCGGTGCGCGCCGCGCCGATCGTGTTGCTGCCGCGTTCGCGAATGCAGGCGTGGAACACGATCGCCACCCCGGCCAGCAGCGAAGCCGCGCCCTGGTCGTCACGCGCGCAAGCGGTCGCCGATTTCCTCGCACAACATGGCGCGTCGTTTTTCGGTGAGATCGTCGCGGGAACGCGGCTGTTGCAAGTTGAACTGGAAGACGCGCTCGGCGAACTGGTGGGCGTCGGCGCCGTGGGCGCAGACAGTTTCGCCGGCCTGCGGGCGTTGATGCGGCCAGCATCGAAGCGCAAGCACCCGCGGCATCGCCGGCTCGCGCACCATGTCCTGAACGGCATCGAGGATGCGGGGCGCTGGAGCCTGGTCCGACGCTTCGGACTTTCCCCTCTCCCTGCGGGAGAGGGTGCCCGAAGGGCGGGTGAGGGTTCGGCCACACGTGGAACTGCCATGAATCCGGACCCTCACCCCAACCCCTCTCCCGAGGGGAGAGGGGCCGAAAGCGAGGCAGTTGAACACATCGCGCGCGTGCTGTTGCGCCGTTGGGGCGTGGTGTTCTGGCAGTTGCTGGAACGCGAAGCGGCGTGGCTGCCGCCGTGGCACGTGTTGCGGCGGGTCTGCCAGCGGCTCGAAGCGCGCGGCGAAATCCGCGGCGGCCGTTTCGTCGAAGGCATTGCCGGCGAGCAATTCGCATTGCCCGAAGCCGTTGCCGCGCTGCGCACGCTCCGCAAGCGCGCGCCTGGTGGCACGCTGGTCTGCATCGGCGGCGGCGATCCACTGAACCTCGTCGGCGGCGTGCTGGCCGGCGCAAAGGTTCCGTGTCTTGCGACCTCGCGCATCGTGTACCGCGATGGCGTGCCGGTGGCGACGCGCATCGCCGGCGAGATCGTCTTGTGCCAGACGATGAACGGCCACGAGGAGCGCGCCGTGCGCGGCGCGTTGTTGCAACGCCAGTCGATGCCCCGACCGCAGCGAGCGCGCACGTTCCCCGCCGAATCCGGATCGGTGTAGGAGGCCCGCACGCAAGGGCCGGCAAGATTTCCGGTCACCACCCGGTCGCGGCTTCCGCCGCTCCTACAATCCAAGCCCCATCCGGTCGCGGCTGCCGCCGCTCCTACAGAAGCTTTGCGCAGGGGCGGCGGCAGCCGCGATGGCATGCCGCCGTTGCGAGGATGGTGCACTCCGCTCGCGCCTTCCGGCGCTCCTAGCGGGCCTTGATGATCTGCGACAGATAGTCCGGCGTGCCCTTCACCCGCACCAGGTGCGGGTATTGCAGGCCGCCGTGGTAGTCGACCGGCACGGTGCGATAGCGGCCCTGGTCCTTGATCAGCAATTCGATCGGCTGCTTCGAATCCCGGGCGGCGGTGATCGCATCCTTCAGCACATCGGACTTGTACGCCTGTCCGTTCACCGCGACCAGCTGCGCACCCGAACCGATGCCGGCCTTGAACGCCGGGCCATCCCAGCGCACGTCGTTGATGCTGCCATCCTTCGTCAGCGTCAGTCCGATCGAGTAGGCGAAGTTGTAGATATGCCGCGGCGACTGCTCGCTACCCTCGTACGCCTTCTGGTAGGGACTTTCCTTGTCGGTGTAGACGAGCTTCCAGCCGGAAGCTTCCAGTCCCTTCAGGAACGATGGTTCCAGCGTGTCGACATAGCCCTTCAGGAAACCCGCCCAGTCGTATTTCGCCACGCCGTTCAGCGCCGCGACGATGTCGTCGAAGGTGTAGGTTTTGGTGACGAAACTGCCGTTGTCGACGCCGAAGAAATCCTTGGCGAAGGTGTCGAGCGATTTCCTGTCGTGGGTGAGTGCACGGATCTTCGCATCGACGGCCAGCCACATCATCTGGCCGCCGGAGTAATACTCCTCGCTCATCTGCCAGCTGCGGTACGGCA
>DASSRT010000090.1:0-3544 GCA_035701705.1 Rhodanobacteraceae bacterium | reverse complement strand
AGCGAACGCCATCCCCCTCGATCCCCCTTCCTGCGGAAGGGGGAAGGTTCACCCCTCTTCGGCACGAAGGGAGGTCGCGCGAAGCGCGGGGGAATGCCGTCACCCCGAGCGAACGCCATCTCCCTCGATCCCCCTTCCTGCGGAAGGGGGAAGGTTCACCCCTCTTCGGTACGAAGGGGGGTCGCGCGAAGCGCGGGGGAATGCCGTCACCCCGAGCGAACGCCATCCCCCTCGATCCCCCTTCCTGCGGAAGGGGGAAGGTTCACCCCCCTTCGGCACGAAGGGGGGTGCGCACCGCAGGTGCACGGGGGGATGTCGTGCCGCGCTGCGAAAAGCCATCCCCCTCGATCCCCCTTCCTGCGGAAGGGGGAAGGTTCACCCCTCTTCGGCACGAAGGGGGTCGCGCACCGCAGGTGCGCGGGGGGATGCCGTCACCCCGCTTCGCTACAATCACGGGATGACTACGAAAACCCTCCTCGTCACCGGCGCTTCGGCCGGCTTCGGTGCCGCGATCGCGGCGACCTTCGCGCAACACGGCTGGCGCGTGGTTGCCTGCGCGCGACGCGCAGAGCGTCTTGCGCAACTGGTCGAGCGTTTCGGCGCAGAACGGGTGCATGCAAGTGCGTTCGACATCCGTGACGAAGCTGCGATGCGCGCAGCGCTCGACGCGTTGCCGGAAAACTTCCGCGCGATCGACCTGCTGGTCAACAACGCCGGGCTCGCTTCGGGCACCGCGAAAGCGCAAGCCGCCGACCTCGCGCAATGGCGGCAGATGATCGACACCAACGTCACCGCGCTGGTGACGATGACGCGCCTGTTGTTGCCGCAGCTGATCGAACGCCGCGGCGCGATCGTCAACATCAGCTCGATCTCGGGCACGCATCCCTACACTGGCGGCAATGTCTACGGCGGCACCAAGGCCTTCGTCACCCAGTTCTCGGCCAACCTGCGCGTGGACCTGCACGGCACCGGCGTGCGCGTCAGCAACATCGAGCCGGGCATGGCCGAAACCGAATTCACGCTGGTGCGCACCGGCGGCGATCAGGCCGCCTCCGACAAGCTGTACGCCGGCGCACACCCGATCACGCCGCAAGACATCGCCGACAGCGTGTGGTGGATCGCCAACCTGCCGCCGCACCTCGACATCACCCGGCTGGAAGTGATGCCCGTCAGCCAATCGGCGGCGGGCCTGCAAATCGCTCGCGAGCCCGTGCGCTGACGTAGCTCGCATCTACACGGAGGTAACCCTGCGCATGACCGATGAGATGGTACAAGGCGCGGTGACGACTGCACCGCCACCGCGGCGCGCACCGCGACGTCCGGTGTGGTCATGGCTGCGCACGGCCGGATTCTGGATCGTCATCGTGTTGCTGCTGACCGTGCCGCTGCAACTCGCGCTGCACTACACGACGGGTCGCACACTCAACGCCCGCGCGCTCAAAGCCTGCCTTGGAATCATCGGGCTGCTCTGGTGCTGCGATCGCCTTGCGTCGCGGTTCGGGCGCCCGTGGTGGATTGTGCTGGCGATCATCAGCCTTGCGCTGTACCTGCTGCATGTGTTCTTTTTTGGACTGGCCCGGTTCTCCGGGCGTGGTTTCGATGATGGTTTTTTTCTCAGCTTGCACGCCGAAGCCGCAGCGGTCGCCTGGCGCTACTACGCGCAGTACATATACTTTTTCGTGGGTGGTGCGGTGGTGCTGGGTGCCGTGTTGTACGCCTACGCCAAACGCCCCGCGCGTGCGCGGCTACGCACCGGCGTGATCGTATGCGTGATCTCGGTGGCTTTGCTGCTCAGCGGTTATCGCACGCTGCCCGAGTACCAACTCGCGACCGCTACCTTCCAATGGCTGCACCCGACGACTACACATCTTTCGCCGGCACTGTTGCAACGCTGGGCGCACAACCCGCTGTTGAATCTGGATCCGCCGGACAAGTCGGCGGTGTGGGCAAGCGCACCGAAGCCAGCACGCAACCTTGTTCTGCTCTACGTGGAATCGGGCGGCTTCATGCTGGCGCCGGCCGCAAAATATCCCGGCCTGGTGCCGGGATCCCAGCAGTTGATCCGCCAGCACGGATTTTTGCCGTACCTCGACACCAGCAGCTACATGACGATTGAAGGGCTGGTCAATACCCAGTGCGGCACGCTCATCCCTTTCGTGCAGGGAGACGAATCGGCAGGAACCTTCGGCCGCCTGGTTCCCGATCTCACCTGCCTGGGTGACGTGTTGCACCGCGCCGGCTACCGGCAGGTCTACTACGCCGGAACCAGCCGCAATTTTGCCGGTACCGGGCAGTTTCTCGCGCTGCATGGCTACGATGAAATCGTGGGCAAGGAGGATTGGCGTCGACAAGGCGTCAAACCCGATCCCGATTCCTATGCCATTGGTGATCCCCGGCTGTTCGAGCTGTCGATCGCCGAACTGCGCAAGCTGCAGCACGCGGGCCAGCCGTTCAACCTGACCCTGTTCACGGTCGGCACGCACATTCCAGGGTTCAGCTATCCGGGCTGTGCGCCCTACGGTGACGGCACGCACCGCTACCTCAACGCCGTGCACTGCGACGACACCTTGATCACGCAGTGGATCGCAAAGTTGCGGCAAGACGGGTTGCTGAAGAACACGCTGCTGGTGATTACCGGCGACCACCAGGTATTCCGCAGTGCCCAGATGCTGAAGCTGTTTGGCGAGCAGCGCGTGCTGAGTTCGCACTTGCCGTTCATCGTCATCGGTGCCGATGTGCCCAAGGCGGTGGCGCGTGACGGCGCGGGGTACGACATTGCACCAACGATCATCGACCTTCTCGGCATCCGCACCAACGCAACTTTTCCGTTGGGGCGTTCGCTGCTGAAACAGGGGCGGGCACTCGACTACCACGTATCCCGTTACGCCGATTTCTTGAACGGAAAAATCTACCTGAGCCACGGCGAACATGTGGTTTGCGACAAGCCGGCGCCAGGAGCTCGCGACACGCATGACAAGCTGCCACTCGATGCGTGTGGGCGAGCCGATCTGCAAGCACTTCTTGACTACCAAGCCGCCAAGTATGCGCGGCGTCCGCAACGGTCGGGATCGACTACCGTGTCACGACGTCCCTCCGCGTCCGGGGTGGTCCGCTCACGCGGGCTTGTCGATCGTTAGCCAGAAACTCGCCGACACCGCGTGGTCAGTCGCCATCCTGCCGCCACACCTCGACATCACTCGTCTTGAAGTGATGCCCGTCAGCCAATCGGCGGCGGGCCTGCAAATCGCTCGCGACGCGTAGGCGCTCGCCCGCTTCGGTACGACGGGGTCGCGCGGAAGGCGGACGGATGTTCACCCCCTTCGCTTGCGAAGGGAGTCGCGCGCCCACGACCGATGTGTCGCGACATTCCATCGCGGCCAAATGAAGGAGCGGGCGCGACGCTTTTTCTCCTCCATGGTTTACGGGGGTCGGCGCCACGCCATATCTGTCGCGGCTTCCGCCGCTCCTGCAGGGAGCGCGATGGCATATCGCGGACGCGGGCTGTTGTAGGAGCGGCGGTAGCCGCGACCGGACGCGATCGTCT
>DASSRT010000089.1:0-5279 GCA_035701705.1 Rhodanobacteraceae bacterium | reverse complement strand
GGCCGCATCGAGATGGGCCACGCGCGCGCATTGTTGACCCTGCCCAAGCCGCGCGCGATCGCGCTCGCCGAGAAAGCCGCCGACAAGGGCTGGTCGGTGCGCGAACTGGAACAGGCGGTGCGGCTGGCGCAGTTGCCGCCGGGGTCCGGCAAACCGGCCGCGCGCAAGGTCGATCCCGACGTTGCCGCGCTGGAACGCGAGCTCGCCAACACCCTCGGCACCCGCGTCGAAATCGCGCAAGGCAAGGGCAAGCGCGGCAAGCTGGTGATCCACTACCACAACGCCGACGCGCTGGAAGGCATACTCGAAAAGTTGCGGTAAAACGCGACGCCGAAGTCAGAAGCCATCCCCCTCAATCCCCCTTCCTTCGGAAGGGGGAAGGCATGCAGGCGCTTTCACGCCCGCGGCCACAGTGAAGCAGATGACGGCCGCCTCCCTTCCGTCTGAGGGGGGAAGGCATGCAGGCGCTTTCACCCCCTTCCGCAGGAAGGGGGTCGGCGCGCAGCGCCGGGGGGATGCAAGCGCCGGGAAATGCCGCCCACGCGAGGACATTCATCACCGCATCGGCGATAATCGCCGCTTCCCCACGGCAAGGCCGTCTGCATGCCCGAGCTTTCCGTCGTCGTGCCGGTGTTCAACGAGCGCGACAACATTCCGCCGCTGCTGGGCGAAATCGCGGCCGCGCTACGCGGCCACGTCGATTACGAAGTGGTGTACGTCGACGACGCGAGTTCCGATGACTCGCTGGCGGTGCTGAAGTCGGAGAAGGTGCAGCATCCGGAACTGCGCATCGTCCGGCACCTGCAGCAAAGCGGCCAGAGCACCGCCATCCGCAATGGCGTGCGCGCCGCGCGCGGCGCGTGGGTCGCGACACTCGATGGCGACGGCCAGAACGATCCCGCCGACATCCCGAAACTGATCGAGGCGCGCAAGAGCGCCGATCCGAAGGTGAGACTGTTCGCCGGCTGGCGCACCACCCGCCGCGATTCGTTCAACAAGCGCATCTCCTCGAAGATCGCCAACGCGGTGCGCTCGCGGATGTTGCGCGACTCGACGCCCGACACCGGTTGCGGGCTGAAATTGTTCGAACGCGAAACCTTCCTTGCCCTGCCCTACTTCGACCACATGCACCGCTACCTGCCGGCACTGGTCAAGCGCGCGGGTTTCCAAAGCGTCAGCATCCCGGTTGGGCATCGGCCGCGCACCCGCGGCGTATCCAAGTACGGCATGTTCGACCGCCTGTGGGTTGGCCTGGCCGACCTGCGCGGCGTCGCCTGGCTGATGCGGCGCGCCAAGGTGACGGGCACCGAGGAAGTCTGATTCCGCGCAAGCGGGGCTACTTCTTGCCTTTCGCCAGCGGCAGATCCGCACGCTTCCAGGCGTCGAGGCCACCGGCCAACGTCGCCACGTTCTTGAAACCAGCCTTGACCAGTCGCTTCGCCGCCTTGCCCGACTCGATCCCGTTCTTGCAAACGGTGATGACTTGCAGGTCCCTCGCCTTGGCAAGATCCTTGTTTTCGGGATCGAACTGGCTGGGCACCACGTTCTTCGAGCCGGTGACATGGCCCTTTTCGAAGTCGGCGATGGCCGACAGGTCGATCACCAGCGGCTCGCCGCGATTGATCATCTGCACCAGCGCACCGGGCGTCAGCTCGCGGAAACCGCGGAACCTGCGCGACACCTCGAGTCCGATCAGGACGAGGATGATCACGATGAAAGCCGCCACCAGCAGGATGTGGTGGCCGATGAACTGCGGCAGGCGGGTCAGGAATTCGTGCATTGCAAGGTCGTCATGGCGCCGAACGCGCCATTATGGCGGAGACCGCAACGCGGCGCGCGCCTCAATTTCCCGGCGCAATGTCCGGCAGGCCCGTTTCCAGCCACCACCTCTTGGCCTTGTCGTCCCAATGCCACGTCTGGTGGTCGATGACGTTGCGAATGCTCTGGCTGGCATGCACGATCAGGCTGATCTGGACGGTCTGCTCGACGTCGTTGTCGCTGGCCGCGACCGGCCCCGAGGTTTCGTACTCGGCGACGCTCACGGTGTTGTAGAGCGCCTTTTGCTGCGGGGTCAACGGATGCGCTGCGCGCACAGCCGGGTCGACGTAGGAAAGCGCGCTCTGGAAACCGCCCCAGCGCAAGGCCGCGGCGTAGCCTTCGAGGGTCTGGTCGCGCAACCTGTCCTTGTTCCGGTTCTGGATGCTGGCGCAACCGGCCAGCAACAGCAGCACGCAACCTGCAATGACGATACGACGCATGGCGGTCTCCTCGCTGGATTGCCTTGTCGATTGTGCCTGATGCCGGCGCGTCACGCGCGCCGCTTGGCGAAAAAGCGCGCGGTCAGGGTTGCAGCCGGACGTCCATCACCCGCGATTTCACATACGACGTCGGCGTGGCCCTTGCCGCGTTCGCGCACACGCGTGGCCAGGTCCTGCAACGCGTCGGCTTCGGCGAGGCGCGCGACGCCGCGCAATTCGCCCCACACGGGTTCGCTGTAGCGCAGCTGCGAATCGGCAACGTAAAGATCGCAGTCGAGCTGCTCGCCGCGCAGGAACAGTTCGATCAGGCCCCAACCGGCGAGCGTCAGCAGCGAGGCCATGCTGCCCCCGAAGGCGCAGCCCTTGTCGTTGATGTTGGGTGCCAGCGGCGCAGTCATGTCCAGCTCGGTCCCGGTGTAGCGGGTGATGGCAAGGTCCATCGCCCGCGCCAGCGGAATGTGTTGCAGGATGTCGGATTGCAAACGCGCGGCGGCGGCCGGAAAGTCGGGCATGCTCATCGCACCAGTGTGGCGTCACCCGCCACACACGACAAGCCACGGCGTTGCTGGCCTATCATCCATGCATGCCGTCCGCATCGAACCGCCCGCTCGCAGGCACGCGCATCGCCATCACCCGCCCGGTCGGCAGCGGTGGCGCGCTCGCGCGCCGGGTGCGCGCGCTGGGCGGCGAACCGCTGTCGCTGCCGGGCGCACGCCTGCGTGCCGCCAGTGATGCGGACACGGCGCGCTCGGCATTGCGCACGGCGCTGGCCGGCGATGTCGTCATCTTCACCAGTCCCGCAGCCGTGCGCTTTGGCGCGGCGTTGGCGCGCTTGCGCAGCCACGCGACGGTGCTGGCCCCCGGACGCGGCACGGCGCAAGCATTGCGGCGCGCCGGTCTCGCAAACGTCGTCATTCCGGAACGCGAAGACAGTGAGGGGCTGTTGGCGTTGCCGGCGCTGCACGATCTTCACGGCCGGCAGGTCGGCATCGTCGGCGCCGCGGGTGGGCGTGGCCTGCTGCAGCGCGAAATCGCCGCGCGCGGCGGCCGCGTCAGCGAGGCCCACGTTTACGAACGCGCGCCCGCGCGACTCGATTGTCGCCACGCCAACGCGCTGCTGCGCGCGTCGCGCAAACCGTTGTTCGTGTTGCTGACGAGCGCGCAGGCACTCGACAACATCCTCGCCGGCTTGCCTGTGGAAGCCCGTCGCGAGCTGCTGGCGGGCACCGCGGTCACCAGCAGCGAACGGCTTGCGGGCGCCGCGCGGCGCGCGGGCTTCAAGCGTGTGTTGCGGGCCGCATCCGCGCATGCCGGGGACCTGCTCGCGGTCGCCACCGACGGGCGGCGGGCTCGCGGTTCCCTGCTAGCATGACCGCATGAGTGAAAACACCGAACAAACACCCGCAACACCGCAACGACCCAAGCCGCGCAGCCGTGGCGCAGGCATCTCCGCCATCGCCATCGCGGTGGCCATCATCGCCCTGCTGCTGGCCGCGTGGAGCGCATGGCAACTGAATCGTGCACGGCACGCGGAAGCCTCCACGCAGCAGCAGTTCACCGCGCAATTGACCGACCTTGAATCGCAGCTTGCGACCGCCGCGAAGCACGGGCAGGCGGGCACGCAACGCATCGGCGCGCTGGAGACCGAAATCGACGACCTGCGTTCGGGCGTCAAGGACCTGGGTCTTCGCACCACCAACATCGAGACCGCACTGACGACCCTGAGCGGCCAGCAACAGTCGGCGCACGATACCGTGCTGCTGGACGATATCGAGCTGCTGCTGCGCACCGGCGAGCAACGCTACACGCTGTTCCATGACGCCGGCGGCGCATTGAAGGCGTACTCGCAAGCCATCGCCTTGCTGGGCCAGGTGCAGGACCCGGCCTACGCGCCGGTGCGCGTCAGCGCCAGCACCGAACGCGATGCCCTCGCCGCCGCCGCACCGCCGACGCGGCAGTCCACACTCGACACGCTCTCGACCCTGCGCGGCGAGGTGGCGACGCTGCCATTGGCCACGCCCGGCTCGCAGGCGACGCAGTCGACGGCCAAGCGTGGTTTCTGGTCGCGCATGGCGCATTCCTTCAGCGGCATCGTGCGGGTATCGCGCGAGAACGGTGATGCGAACACGCCATCGCCCGATGCCGGCTTCGCCCGACAGGCGCTGGCACTGGATCTGGCGCAAGCCCAGGAAGCGCTGCTGGCATTCGATGCGGGCACCAGCCGCGATGCACTCAAGCGTGCGGACAAATTGCTGGCGACGCAATTCGACGGCGATGACGCGGCCGTGAAATCCGCGCGTGCGCAAGTCGACGAGCTGCTGGCGCAACCCGCAGCCGCGGCGGCGCCGCAGCTGGGTGGCGCGCTGGCGCAGCTGCGCAGCCTGCGGGCCAGCCAGCCGCCCACGCCACCGCCGCCCCCCGCTTCGACACCCGCCCCCACCCCTGGAGGCAAGCACCGATGAAAGGCAAGCGCTGGTTCATCCTTGCAGTGATCGTGGTCGTGCTGGCCGCAATCGCCTTCGCGTGGCTGTCGACCGACACCGGCTACGTGCTGATCCGCTTCCGCGGCTGGAAGATCGAGGCCAGCGTGGTAGGTGCGGTCGCACTGCTGGTGGCCGCATGGATCGTGATCGGCGTGATCTGGTGGATACTGCGCTGGCCATTCGGCGCGCTCTCGCGCCGCCATCGCCGGATCAGCCACGAACGCCTGCGCGACGGACTGGTCGCGCTGGCCGAAGGCCGCCACGTGGAAGCCGCGCGCACCTTGCAGCGCGCCGCGCAATATTCGGCCTTGCGCTCACCGTCGTTGCTGGCCGCGGCCGACGCGGCCCACCGCCACGGCGACACCACGCGCGCCCTGGAAGCACTCGATGAAGCCGCGCAGCACGCGCCGGAAGCCGCGCGCATCCTGCGCGCGCGCATCCTGCGCCGCGATGGGCGGCCTGCGGAAGCCTTGCAACTGCTGGCGCCCGGCGCCGATGCCGGCAAATTGCCGCCAGCCGGCTGGCACGAGTACGCACG
>DASSRT010000088.1:0-7049 GCA_035701705.1 Rhodanobacteraceae bacterium | reverse complement strand
CATGCCACAGTAAGAAAATGATCGTGTTCGCACTGGCCTTGCGCGACATGACGCCGTAACGCAGAAATTGAACGCTCAAGCGCCTCTAGCCCTTCCAGGTCTGCGTGGACGTAAACGACGTCACCATCCGGCTCTGCAACGACACTCAACATTACATCCCCCTGCTGTGCGCGCTAACGCTAAGTCGGTTTGAAAGTGAATCATAAAAGCGCAGCCTAGTATGGCCGGACGAAGGAGCGTTGTCGGAAGAATCCTACAAAAATCCCCGACCTACGCCGATCGCGCCATCTAGATCTGCGACCTAGTCTCGCGGTGAACTTCCACCACCGCCAGGTTGACGCCAGATGGGATCTTCCTACTTCAAGCCGGGTCCGGCAAGCGCGGATGCGCAAGGCTGGCCTCCTCCGCGGCTGCTGCAACAGGTGCGCGGGCGCATGCGCCGGCTCGGCATGTCGCTGCGCACCGAGGAAGCTTACGTCGGCTGGATCCGGCGCTTCATCCTCGCCAATGACAAGCGCCATCCGCACGAACTGGGTGCGCGGGAGGTGGAATTGTTCCTGACTCGCCTCGCCACCGTGGGCAATGTGGCAGCCTCGACCCAGAACCAGGCCCTCTCGGCATTGCTGTTCCTGTACCGCGAGGTGCTCAACGAAGATCTGCCCTGGCTGGAGAACGTGCGCCACGCGAAGCGTCCGAAGCGTTTGCCGGTGGTGTTGTCTCGCGACGAAGTCGCGCGGATGCTGGGCGTGATGGATGGCAAGACCTGGCTGATGGCAAGCCTGTTGTACGGCGCCGGCCTGCGCTTGATGGAGTGCGTCCGCCTGCGCGTGAAGGACGTCGATTTCGTGCGCCGCGAAATCACGGTGCGCGAGGGCAAGGGCAACAAGGATCGGCGCACGATGTTGCCGGCGATGTCGGTGGAGGCTCTGCAAGGGCAGTTGGCGGAGGCGCTCCGGGTGCACGAACGCGACCTGCGCGCCGGCTTCGGCGAGGTCTGGCTGCCGCATGCGTTGGCGCGCAAGTACCCGAATGCTTCGCGCGAATGGGGTTGGCAGTACGCGTTCCCCGCCAGTGCCCGCAGTGTGGACCCGCGCAGCGGTGAGGTGCGTCGCCACCACGTCGATGAAGCGGTGCTGCAACGCGCGGTCAAGCGCGCCGTGAAAGTGGCGGGCATCGTCAAACCCGCCACCTGCCACACGCTGCGGCACTCCTTCGCCACGCATTTGCTGGAAGCCGGGCACGACATTCGCACGATCCAGGAACTGCTGGGCCACAAGGACGTGGCGACCACGCAGATCTACACGCACGTACTGAATCGCGGCGGGCTCGGTGTGTTGAGTCCGCTCGACCGCGGTTGACGCAAGTTCGCCCTCAGTGACTGATCTGGCTTGGACTGATGACCTTCATCTCGGGCTTGCCGTGGAAGGCGCTGATCACGCCGGTCGTGCAGATGCGCCCATGCCAGGTTTCCGGCGGCGTGGCGAAGCGGTCGCGGTAATCACCCCAAATCAGGATGGTGAACACGGGGTGCGGATAAGGCTGGTCGAGGTTGACGAAGGTGGGTTGGCGTTTGATGTTTTCCGCGTAGTGGGCGCTGGCAACGACGCCGCACACGGTGGCTTTTTCGCCGATGTGTTGCGCGGCGGCGGCGGCACTGAGCGCGGCGTGGGTGCTGCCACTGCTGCCCGCGGCTGAGCACGCGCCCAACGTGAGCACGCCCAACGCAATGGCCAAGCTCGCGTACACCGGTCGATGCATGGGTCGATATCCGTTCACCTGTTTCTCCTTGCCTGCTCGTCGCGGAACCCACACGCTGGCCCGCGGGCCGTTGGCGATTAACGGTACCCGAATCACCGCGGCATTGCAGCGCGATGCGGCCGCGTCCGCCACGGCATGCGTGCCGCGGCCAGCTACACTGGCCGCCGTTTTCGTGAGCACCACTTCCCATGCACGACCTGTTGCGCGTCATCGCACTCGGCATCATTGAAGGCATCACCGAGTTCCTGCCGATCTCCTCGACGGGGCATCTGCTGATCGCCGAGCATTGGCTGGGCGCGCGCTCGGACTTGTTCAACGTCGGCATCCAGGCGGGCGCGATCCTCGCGATCACCCTGGTGTACTGGCGCCGCATCTGGCAATTGCTGACCCGTTGGCGCGACGCGGACACGCGCGATTATTTGTTCAAGCTGAGCGTCGCATTCCTGATCACCGCCGTGCTCGGCTTCATCGCGGTGAAGGCGGGGTTCAAGTTGCCGGAGACGATCACGCCGATCGCGTGGGCGCTGATCATCGGCGGCATCTGGATGATCGGCGCGGAACAGGTCGCCGCGCGCATGCCCGATCGCGCGACGGTGACCTGGCCGGTGGCGATCCTGGTCGGCATCGCGCAGATGGTCGCGGGCATCTTCCCGGGCACCTCGCGCTCGGCAGCGACGATTTTCGCGGGCATGCTGTTCGGCACCTCGAACCGCCCGGCGGCGACCGAGTTCGCCTTCCTCGTCGGCATCCCGACGATGTACGCAGCGACCGGCTACGAGCTGCTGAAGGTCTGGAAATCCGGCGGCACGGCGCACGAAGACTGGAGCGCACTCGGTGTCGGCTTCATCGTCTCGCTGATCGTCGCCTTCGTCGCGGTGAAGTGGCTGCTGCGCTACATCCGCACGCACCGCTTCACCGCGTTCGCGGTGTATCGCATCGCCCTCGGCGCCGTGTTGCTGGTGGCGATCGGCAGCGGCTGGATGCAGAACTTCGCTTGATCCAAAACCGGGGTCAGCGTCTGAGGTAGGAGCGGCGGCAGCCGCGATACATTCTTGCCATGACCCGCCTTGTCGCAACGTGGGTCGCGCCTTCCGGCACTCCTGCACATGACGCGCCTTGTCGCAACGTGGGTCGCGCCTTCCGGCGCTCCTACCGTGGTCTTCAGTCCTGCGGCGGCGCATCCACTTTCGCCGTGCGGTTGAAATCGCCGATGCCACCGATCAACAGGGTCGTCGCTTCGCGCTCGGCCTCGGTCAGGTCCGGATGCCAAGCATCGAGGATCATCACCGCGCGCAGCTTGTCGCTGCGGTTCCACGCCTCGTGCTCGAAGGTGTCGTCGAAGGTGACGCAACGGCCTTCCTGCCACGCGTGTTCGACGCCGCCGACGCTGATCGCGCAATCCTCCGGAATGATCAGCGGCAGGTGCGTCACCAGCCGGGTGTTGGTGACGCCGTGGTGCTTGAGGATGTGCGAGCCCGGGGTCAGGATCGAAAACAGCACTTCCGGCGCGTGTTCGCGGATCTTCACCAGCGGCAAGCCCGCCAGCACTTCGGTGGTGCGCGGGCAGCGCCGCGCATTCTGCTCGAAGATCTCGCCGTGGCGGTGGAAGAAGAAGGAATTCCACTCGGCGTGGCCGCGCGTTCCGGCCAGCAGATTGTGTTCCTTCAGGAGCTTGTTGTCGTTGGTGCCGAGGAACGGCTGCACCCCGATCGGCTGCTCCAGCACGCCACGCAATTCTTCGCGGATCACGTCGACGTGCGGCTCCAGATCGGCGTACCACGGGAACAACTCGCGCTCGTAATACGGGGTGTTGCGCAAGCCCGGCACGTAGAAGAACTTGCAGTACTGGCGCGGGTCCGGATAGTGGGCCGGACGATCGCCGAGGTAGATTTCCAAACCCTGCTCCACGCGCGCCAGCGAGGTCGCGCCGTAGCGGTCGCGCAGCGGTTGCAGCAGCTCCATGAAGATGCGCTTGCGGTGCGTTTCGACGAAGGCCGCCGCGTGCCGAACGGCGGGACGGAGCCCGGGTGGCGTGGTCATGTCGTTGCGCCATTTGCCGCGGCTCTGGGCCGTGGCCAGCGCACCGAAGTAGGCGGCAGCAGCCTCGTCGAGACGGCCAAGCTGCTCCAGTGCCGCGCCGCGGTGCAGGCGCGCGGCGAAGTGCATGGGCTCCAGCCCGAGCGCGCGGTCGAAGGCATCGAGCGCATCGTCGGACCGGTGCTGTGCGAGTTGCACGATGCCGACGTTCTTCCAGATTTCCGGCTCGGTGGGTTCCAGCCGCGCGGCCTGTTCGAGGTCGCGTTGGGCCGCGGCAAACTCACCGCGCGCGAGCGCGCACATCGCGATGAAGTTCAGCGCTTCGGGTGTGTCCGGCGACGCTTTCAAGATGTCGCGGTACACCGCTTCGGCTTCGCCGATGCGCTGCTGCGCGGCGTGCGCACGCGCAAGGTTGATGCGGGTTTCGTCGGCGGGCGCCGCGGGAGTGTTCATGGTCGGGGCAACATGCTTGGCCGCGTTCAGCGCGGCCGTGCAATTTTGCCGGAACCGCTGGCCCGCCGCTTGACCGGGGACAAGCCGGCGCGCGTCACGCCAGCGCCGGATTCAGGCTGTAGCTGCCGGTCAGTTCGACGCTGTCGAGCACGTGGCCCGCGAGTGCGGCCTGCAGTTCCGCCCAACCGAAATGGGCGGGCAGATCGAGCTTGGCCACGTCGAGCGCGAATACCTCGAAGCGATAGCGGTGCAGCAGCGCATCGTTCCATGGCGGGCACGGGCCGTCGTAACCCAACCAATCGCCCGCCATCTCCGGATCGGACGCGAACCAGCCGGTATAGTCGTTGCGTCCCTGGCGCGAACCGGGCGGTCCCTTCGGATCGCGCTTGCCATGCGCCGTGATGCCGTCGCTGCAGGCGCCGGCGGCGATTTCAGTGATCGACGGTGGAATGTCGATCATCAGCCAGTGCGCGAAGTCGACCCGCGGAAGGTCGGCGGGCACCGTGCGGCCGGCCTGGTTGACGTCGTCGCCACGGCTTGGCACGTCGCCGTCGATGCACACCAGCGCAAACGATTGCGTCGCCGCCGGCGCGCCACTCCATGACAGATGCGGGTTGCGGTTGGACGACAGCACGCAGGGCTCGCCGGCATCGCCGGGTTTTCCGAAGGCGAATTCGGCGGGGATGCGGGCGTTGTTCTCGAAACTGTTGCTGTGGATTTGCATGCTGTACCTTTACGTGGAGCGCTGAAGTCGAAGAGCCATCCCCCTCAATCCCCCTTCGTGCCGAAGGGGGAAGCAATATCGTCAATCCCCCTTCGTGTCGAAGGGGGAAGCAATATCGTCAATCTCCCTTCGTGTCGAAGGGGGAAGCCGTTTCCATCACCTTCCATGGAAGGGGGTCGCCGTGCGGCGGCGGGGGGATGCGTCGGCGAAGACGGGCATCATGGCCTTGGCCCACTGTAGGAAACCCGGTAGACCACGCCATTGTAGTCATCGGAGACCAGCAGGCTGCCATCGCGCAAGGGTTGCACGTCCACCGGCCGCCCGAGGGTTTTCTGGCCGTCGAGGAAGCCGGTGAGGAACGGCTGCGAAGATGCGACCTTGCCGTCCTTGTCCACGTGCGCCACCACGACGCGATAGCCGGACTTGCGCGAGCGGTTCCAGGAACCGTGTTCGGCGATGAAGATCGCGCCGCGGTACGAGGCGGGAAACATCCGCCCGACGTAGAAGCGCATGCCCAGCGCGGCCACGTGCGCGCCGAGCCGGAGCGCGGGCTGCGCGTAATCGCTGCAGGCGTGGCCCTTGCCGAATTGCGGATCCGGCACGTTGCCGGCGTGGCAGTACGGATAGCCGAAATTCTCGCCCAATCTGTCGACGCGGTTCAGCGTGTCGGAAGGCACGTCATCGCCCATCAGGTCGCGGCCGTTGTTGGTGAACCACAAGGCGTGCGTGCCCGGCTGCCAGTCGAAGCCGACGCTGTTGCGGATGCCGGTGGCGACGGTTTGCCAATCGCTGCCATCGGGATCCATGCGCAGGATTTTCGCGAACGCCGGGCCGGGCTCGCAGATGTTGCACGGCGCGCCGATCGGTACATACAGCTTGCCGTCGGGGCCGAAGGCGATGAAGCGCCAGCCGTGGTGGGTCTTGGACGGCAGCTTGTCGGTGACGACGATGGGCTGCGGCGGGTCGGCGAGATGCTGCTCGATGTCGGGATATTTCAAAACCCTGCTGACCGCCGATACATACAGCGCGCCATCATGGAAGGCGACGCCTACCGGCATCTCGAGGCCACTCGCTATCACGTACACATGCTCGGCGCGGCCGTGCGCATCCATGCCGGTCAGCGCATACACCTTGCCTTCGCGAAACGAACCGACGAAGACGGTGTCATGGGTGCCGAGCGCGATCTCGCGCGCGTTCGGCACGGCATCGCTGTACACCGCAACGTGAAAACCCGGCGGAACGTTGAGCACCGGCGGCGTTGTTGCGGCAGCTGCGACACTCGTTGCCGCAGCCATGCCCAGCAGCCCGAGCAGAAGTTTGAAGCCTCGCGATGCGAACATGCGACCTCCGGCATCGACATGCTGAGGTCAGCTTAGCAGGCTGTTGGAAGGCACTCCGGGAATCGCCGATCGATCCCGGCCTTACTCGCGCCATCCTGGTGCTCGCCCTTCGGGCCAGCTGTGCTGTTCGGGCGCGCTCCTGCGCGCCACGTCGCCGGGATGACGAGTGGGGGGGGTTGCTCCGACCCTCTTTAGTCCAGGAATTTCCAGGTGTTCGCGCCATCAAACCTGCGAATCCGGGTGGTCACGATGAGCGACGGATCGAAGTTGCGGAAGTTCACACCCATCCGCTTCCCGCCCCGCGCGATCGGCTCCCAGTGCGTGACGCATCCGCAAGTCGCGCAGCGACACAGCGAAAGACACTTGTCACCCCACACGTAGCGGTCGATGGCGCCCTTGCGCGCGCTGATTTTCACTTGGCGAGGGTCGTAGTATCCCCAGAGTCCGGCCTGGCGGCGACAGATCGAGCAGTTGCAGCTGGTGAGTCGCCGCGGCTTTCTTGCAACCTCGATCTGGACTGCGCCGCAGTGGCAGGACCCCTTGAGCATGGTGCTGGCCTCCATCGGTGACCCGACAACGTGTTACCTGGAACCGAATCTACCGCGCGCCGGGCTCAGGCCCCCGCGTCCAGCACCGCGAAGGCTTCGGCGAGGGTCTCGCGATAATGCGCAGCGTGTCCGTTGGGGAAACTCGTGGGCAAACCGCCGCGGCCGGTCGTGGACGCGCGTGCGACCGGT
>DASSRT010000087.1:0-11471 GCA_035701705.1 Rhodanobacteraceae bacterium | reverse complement strand
CCCGCGCCGCACCACAGCTTCACGGTGCCGCCGGTGGTCGACGACAGCCAGCTGGCGCATGGCGATGTCAGTCATTGATTTGTGTGATCGTCCCTGATCACGGCGATAGCGACGAAGGTGCGGCGAACAGTCATCAGCAATAGCAACACCATCTCGGCCATCCATGGCCTGACTTTCAACAAGAACATGCTTAGAACAAACGAAGCAATCAGTGCGGAAACGCCGAAACCGGATCTCGCGGACACCGAGCTCGCCCGGCGCAAGGCCGGTGCGCGGCGGACCGCGTGGATCATCGGCGGCATCGCAGCGTTCTTTTTCATCGCCAGTCTGGTGCAGGGCCATTTCGTCGGCATCCCGCACTGACCGTAACAGCGAATCATCAAGCCAGTCAACGACCGGAACATATCCATGAGCCAACTTGACGCCAACGTCTACTACGTCCCGCACAACAGCCGTTGGCCGTTCATCGCGGCGATCAGCATGTTCCTGTTCATGGTCGGGGCGGCGACTTGGCTGAACGGCTACGACACGCCCGGCAAGGTCGTCATCACCATCGGCGGCCTCGCCATCGTCGGGATGATGTTCGGCTGGTTTGGCAAGGTCATCCAGGAATCGCTGAAAGGCACGTTCAATGGACAGGTGGACGGCTCATTCCGGATGGGAATGATGTGGTTCATCATGTCCGAAGTGTTTTTCTTCGCCGCGTTCTTCGGCGGCCTGTTCTACATCCGCACCTTCGTGGTGCCGTGGCTGGGTGGCGCCGGCGACAAGGGCATCATCACCAATGGTTTCATCTGGCAGGGCTTCTCGGCCGCGTGGCCGACCAATGGCCCGATGGCCGTCGGCGGCAGCTTCACCTCGGGTTCGCCATGGGGCATTCCGCTGCTCAACACCCTGCTGCTGCTGACCTCCAGCATCACGGTGACGATCGCCCACCATGCGCTGCGTGCCGGCAACCGCAAACGTCTGATCGGCTTCCTCGGCCTCACCATCCTGCTCGGCGCTACCTTCCTGTGCTGCCAGGCCTACGAGTACTGGGAATCCTACGTCCACCTCAACATGACGCTGCACAGCGGCATCTACGGGGCGACGTTCTACATCCTCACCGGCTTCCACGGCCTGCACGTCACCCTCGGCACCATCATGCTGATCGTGATGTGGCTGCGCTGCACGCGCGGCCACTTCAGTCGCGAGCACCACTTCGCGTTCGAGGCGGTGTCGTGGTACTGGCACTTCGTGGACGTGATCTGGCTGTGCCTGTTCCTGTTCGTCTACATCCTCTGACGGCTTGGAGCTTGCGCTGACTGCGTTGCCGAGGCCGCGCGCGAATCCTCATTTACTGCTTGTAAACTCCGGTTCGCGCGCAACCTCGCGCCTTGTCAGCGCGGCGCCCAAACCGTCAGAGCCGCGCACGACTTGGTGCGACGATTCTTCAAGGGTTCTGTCTGGGCAACGAAGCGGCTCTGAGAACTTGCCAGTCCCGAGCCCGCGCCTTCAACGCACGTAGATGCCGTGCGGGTGCAGGACGCCGGTGTAGATGCCGATCACGATCAGGATGATCAGCAGGGCCGAGAACGCCACGCGTCGGGTCAGCGCCCACGCCGTGCGGCCGCGGTCCTCGCGGTCCTTCATCATGAAATACAGCGCCTGGCCCAGCTCGAAGATCACCACCAGAAACACGATGACCAGCACGATCTTGTATACGGTGGCGAACGACATGGGCGTTGGGGATCCCCTGGACAACCTGCTGCGCCCGGCAGCTTGCGTGCCGGCGGTGCTCGCACTGCTCACGTACTGGCGTGTACGCTCCGCGTGCTGCGCTCCGGCGTCCCGCAATCTGCCTTCGCTCGCGACGGTTCTTCAGTGGCTCCCGTGCTGGAAAGGACGCACCAGTATAGCCGTGCTGATGAACCGGCCGGATGTGTGCGCGGCGTGATGCGGCTGCGCCGTCCCAGCGTGTTCGCGGTGCTGTTGACGATCTTCGGCATCGCCATTTTCTGTGCGCTTGGCGTCTGGCAATTGCGGCGCGCCGATTACAAGGAAGCGGTGCTGGCGCGTTTCCATCATGCGTCGACCGCGCCGCTGGTCGGCCTGGCCGGTGCGATCGCCGGCAGCGAGCCCGGCACCTATCCGCATCTCAAAGTGACCGGGCGGCTGGACGGTCATCACGTCTACATGCTGGATGACCAGATGCGACACGGCCGGCTTGGCGTGATGGTGTTCGTGCCGTTCCAGCCGGAGGCGCCCGGCAGCCGCACGCTGCTGGTCAACCTGGGCTTCCTCGCGAAGATGGGACCGGATTCAACGTCCTTGCCCGACCTGCCGCCGATCCCGACCGACACCGTCAGCCTCACGGGCATCTACGCGCCGCCGCCGTTGCCCGGCCTGAAGCTCGGTGGCAACCCGCTGCCGCGCGAGAAAACCTGGCCCAAGCTGGTGACCTGGATCGACACCGGCGAGATCGCCGCGGACTTGCATGCGAGGGTCTATCCGCATGTATTGTTGCTGGATCCCGATCCGCATAGTGCCTACCTGCGACTATGGACGGCCAACGTGATGCCGCCTGCGCGGCATCGCGCGTATGCGCTGCAGTGGTTCTGTTTCGCGATCGCGGCGATCGTGATGTTTTTCGTGCTGCATCGCGTGAAGCACGATGACGCACCGGCTGATTCCGAGGAAAAGTGACGATGGAAGTACGCAACCGCCGCCGCCTGCAGGCAGCGCTGATCGTGGCGATCTTCGTGGTGCCGCTGGTGGTGGCGCTGGTGCTGGGGTCGCTGGGCTGGATTCCGAACGCACGCAGCTACGGCCAGCCGATCCAGCCGGAACGCGATCTTGCCGATGTGAACGTGCAGCTTGCCAATGGCAAGGCGTTTGCGTGGACCAGCCACGCCGCGGAGTGGACGCTGGTGGCCTTGCCCGGCCCCGATTGCAGCAAGTCCTGCCTCGGCACGCTGGACCTGCTGCATCGTGCGCAGATTGCGCTCGGCCGGCATGCGGACAAGTTGCGGCTGGTCTATCTCGGCACGCCGCCCGCGGGCGAGGCCGCGGCCGGGTTCGACAAGGTGTGGACGCTCGCGAGTACCGACTCGCACGCGCTCGATTCCCTGCGCGCGAGTGCGCGTGATTCGGTGAGTGCGGTCCTGGTCACGCCGTCCGGGCAAGCCCTGACGCGCTATCCCGCGCCGATCGATCCGGCGCGTCTCGCCGGCGACCTGAAGCGGATCATGCACCGATGAATTCGATTTCCCTGCCGTTGCGCACGCTGGCCTGGGTGGCCTGCGTGTTCTGTTTCTGCCTGATCGCATTCGGCTCGTTCGTGCGTCTGTCGAACGCCGGACTGTCCTGCCCGGACTGGCCGACCTGCTACGGCCACGTCACCTGGCCGATCAAGCCTGCGGCGGTCGCCAGGGCCGACCAGGCCTTCCCGGAACGGCCGGTCGAAACGCATCGCGCGTGGCGCGAGCAGGTGCATCGCTTC
The DNA here is from genome assembly GCA_035701705.1 of Rhodanobacteraceae bacterium. Classification (GTDB taxonomy): domain Bacteria; phylum Pseudomonadota; class Gammaproteobacteria; order Xanthomonadales; family Rhodanobacteraceae; genus 66-474. The sequence goes on along the minus strand of DASSRT010000087.1, from coordinate 7,990 downwards.
CTTGCCGGCACCCTCGGCGTGCTGGTGCTGATCGAAGCACTGACCGCGACGTTTGCAAGCAAGCGCCGGCTCGCGCTGGTGGTCGCGGCGGTGATCCTGATCGGCATCGGCATCCCGCTGTACATGCAGCAAAGCTACGTGGCCTCCAGCATCATCGCGGCGCTGGGCGAGGCCCTGCTGCTGGGCGTCGCCGCGTTCTGGCGCGGCGGCGGCTGGCGCCGGATCGCGGTGCTGGCGCTCGCGGTGGTGTGTTTCCAGGCGCTGCTGGGGATGTGGACGGTCACCTGGCTGCTGCTGCCGCTGGTCGTGACCGGGCATCTGCTCGGCGGCATGCTGACGTTCGGCCTGCTCGCGTGGCTGGCGTGGCGATTGTCAATGCGCGACGACCGCAATGCGCGCGGTGCGCAGCTGCTGCCCGCGGTGGTGGTCGGCCTGCTGCTGCTGTCGTGCCAGATCTTCCTCGGCGGCTGGACCTCGACCAACTACGCCGCGCTTGCCTGCGGCGTGGGCGCGTCCGCGTTCCCGCAATGCCTCGGCCACTGGTGGCCGGCGATGGATTTCCAGCACGCCTTCATCCTGCTGCGGCACATCGGCGTGGACTACCAGGGCGGCATCCTCGATGCCGGCGCGCGCACCGCGATCCAGATGGTGCACCGCTTCGGCGCCGTGGTGGTGTTCGTGTACCTGCTGTGGCTGGCGCACAAGGCCGGCGCTGCCGGCATGCGCCGGCACGCCGCGGCACTGGCGGTGTTGCTGATCGCGCAGGTGCTGCTCGGCATCGGCAACGTGACGCTCGGCGTGCCGCTGTGGATTGCGGTGGCGCACACCGCGGGCGCGGCGCTGCTGCTGTTCGCGGTGGTGACGCTGTTCGCGCGCGCGCAAAGTGCCGCGATGGGTGGTTGAGCGCCGAGCATAGATGTCGACCCCCTCACCCCAGCCCTCTCCCCCAAGCAATGCAGCCGCTTGGGGGAGAGGGAGCAGGCATGCGTCACGGGATGCTCCACGGTCCCCGGTCCCCTGTAAAATTGGCATGATGACCACCCTTGCCAGCCAATACCTCGCCGCCACCAAGCCGCGCATCGTCGCGTTGCTGGTGTTCACGGCGCTGATCGGGATGTTCCTCGCCGCGCCGGGACTGCCGCCGTGGCGGGCGCTGGTGTTCGGCACGCTGGGCATCTGGATGGCCTCGTCCTCGGCGGCGGCGCTGAACCAGTTGATCGACCAGCGCATCGACCGGGTGATGGCGCGCACCGCGCACCGGCCGCTGGTCACCGGCACCCTGACCGCGCGCCAGGTACTGGTGTTTGCGCTGGTCCTCGGCATCGGCTCGATGGTGCTGCTGGCGCTGCTGGTGAACTGGCTGACGGCCTTGCTCACCTTCATCGGCCTGATCGGCTACGCGCTGGTCTACACCGCGTTCCTGAAGCGCGCGACGCCGCAGAACATCGTGATCGGCGGACTGGCCGGCGCCATCCCGCCGCTGCTCGGCTGGGCCGCGGTCACCGGCATGCAATCGCCCACGGACTGGGCCTACGGCCTGCTGCTGGTGCTGATCGTGTTTGCCTGGACGCCGCCGCATTTCTGGTCGCTGGCGATCTTCCGGCGCGAGGATTACCGGCGCGCCTGCATCCCGATGCTGCCGGTGGTCTACGGCGTCGAGTACACCCGATGGCACGTGCTGGCCTACACGATCATCCTGGTGCTGGCGAGCCTGCTGCCCTACCTCACCGGGATGAGCGGCCTGCTGTACTTGGGCGGCGCTGCGGTGCTCGGCATCGCCTACCTGTACTACGCGGTGCGCCTGCTGCGCCCGCCCGACGAGCGTTTCGCGATGAGTGCGTTCGGCTACTCCATCGTGTACCTGATCGCGCTGTTCGCATTCCTGCTGGCCGACCACTGGCTGGCTGAACCGGTGATCCGGGTCGGCGGTTACGTGTTCCAGCGGATCGGCTAAGCTGGCGCGGGCGCGCTTGCGATGCGTGGGCGCCAAGGGGAGCAAACCATCGCGAACCGGTGAGGGCCGGGGGTTCGGAGGATCCAGCTGCACGTGAACCTGATCCTGCTCGTCGTTGCCAGCGTGGTGGCGCTGGCCAGCAGCGTGCTGGCGGCATGGTCGCTGCGCCGGCAACAGCGCATCACCCGCGAACTCGCCATCAGCCGCGAGCGCTACATGCTGGTCGCCGAAGGTGCCAACGACGGCATCTTCGACTTCGACGTGCCGGAACGCCGAATTTACTTCTCGCCGCGCGTCCACCAGATGCTGGGTTATCCCGAGGGTGAACTGGATCGGCCCGAGGACCTCCAGCGCATCGTGCTGCCGGAAGACTACGAACGCGCGCGAGGAATCCTGTACGCGCACATGGCTGCGCGTCGCACCGACGAATTGCGCCGGGTGATGCGGATGCGCTCGCGCGACGGCCGCATGCTCACGATCCTCGCCCGCAGCGTCACCCGCTACGCCCCCGACGGCTCGCCGCTGCGGGTCGCCGGTTCCTATACCGACATCACCGAGCGGCTCGGCACGGAACGTCAGTTGCGCCTTGCCGCCAGCGTGTTCGAAGCCGGCAGTGACTGCATCGTGATCAGTGATGCGCAGAACCGCATCGTCTCGGTCAACGGCGCGTTCCTCGACATGGCCGGCTATATCCGCGAGGAACTCGAAGGCCGGCCGATGCAGGACGTGCTGATCCTCGGTGACGCCGGTACCCGCGCGGAGGCCGTCCTGCGCGACACCGGCACATGGAGTGGCGACCTCGCGTGGCGCAAGCGCAACGGCGAGGGCAAGACGCTGGAAACCTCGGTGGTGGCCGTGCAGGACGAAACCGGTGCGCCGATCTTTCGCATCCATGTCTGCACCGACGCCGCCGAGCTGAAGTACGCGCAGGCGCGGATCCGCCACCTTGCGTACTTCGACACGCTCACCGGCCTGCCCAATCGCGCGCACCTGCGCACGCAATTCGAACTGGCGCTGGCGCGCGCACGCCACGCCGGGCAGCCGTTGGCGGTGGTGTTCTTCGACCTCGACAACTTCAAGGAGATCAACGACACCGCGGGCCACAGCGTGGGCGACGAAGTGATCTGCGTGGTGGCGCAACGCCTCGGCGAGGGCATCCGCGAGGATGACGTGCTGTGCCGCTTCGGCGGTGACGAATTCCTGCTGCTGTTGCCCAACACCGACGCGCATGCGGCACAGGCGCTCGCGCGCCGCCTGATCGAGCAGATCTGCAAGCCGGTCGAGACCGAAGGACGCCTGCTGGACGTCGCCGCCAGCGCCGGCTTCAGCGTGTTCCCGGATGACGCGGCCGATGCCGAGAACCTGATGCGCGTCGCCGACACCGCGTTGTTCCGGGCCAAGGCCGACGGTGGCCACGGCGTGCAACGCTTCCAGTCGTGGATGGGCGAAGCGGTGAGCTGGCGGCACGACCTGCAGGCTGCGCTGCGCGCCGCAGTGGCCGGCGAGGAATTCGTGCTGCGCTACCAGCCGATCGTGAACGTCGCGACGCGCCGTGTGGCCGGGTTCGAGGCGCTGCTGTACTGGGATCGTCCCGGCGCCGGTGTGGTCGGTCCCAACACCTTCATCACGGTGGCAGAAGAGTCCCGCCTGATCGAGCCGATCGGCGCCTGGGTCGTCAGCGAGGCTTGCCGCCAGATCGAGGCCTGGAAGCAGGCCGGGATGGCCGACTTCTACGTCTCGGTCAACGTCTCCGGCATGCAGCTGCGCGTGCCCGGACGCTTCCAGGAACACCTCGCGTCGGCGATGCTGGCGCACGGCGTCGGCAGCTCAGACCTGATGCTGGAAATCACCGAGCGGCACCTGGTGCAGGACGCCGAGGGCGGCGCGTCCACGGTCGCCGACCTCACCGCGCATGGCCTGCGCGTGTCGGTGGATGATTTCGGCACCGGTTATTCCAACCTCGAATCGCTGAAGCGATTGACCGTCAACCAGATCAAGATCGACCGCACCTTCGTGCGCAACCTGATGACCGAAGTGGGCGATCGCGCGATCGTGCAGTCGATCATCAGCCTGGGCTTGAGCCTCGGACTCGACGTGGTCGCCGAAGGCGTGGAAACGCTGGATCAACAAAACCTGCTGGCGCAATTCGGTTGCGAGCGCGTGCAGGGCTACCTGTACGCGCGGCCATTGCCGGCCGAGGACATCCCGTCTTTCCTGGAATCGCTGGCATTGCGCGCGCGGGCGGACGGCGTGGTGTGATCGGCGCCGCGTGCCTGCGCTGGCGATCGTGGCGCGGTTGTGTTGTCATAGCAGGTTGTCGCGAGCCACCCGGCGCGCGGCGTACCGTTTCGCGTGTCGAGTGAAGCCTTGAACCTGCTGCTGGATTTCCTGCGCTGGTGGATCCCCTGGGAACCGTCGGTGACCGTGGTGATCGTGTTCGCGCTGGCCGCGTGGCTGTATTGGCGCGGCGCGCGGCTTTCACCGGTGACGGCGCCGTGGCATCGCCGCCTGTTGTTCTGGCTCGGCCTGCTGGTGATCTACACCGGCTTGCACACGCATCTCGACTACTACGCCGAGCACGAGTTCTTCGTGCACCGCCTGCAGCATCTCGGCCTGCATCATCTTGGCCCGTTCCTGATCGCGCTGGCGTATCCCGGCGCGACGATGCGGCGCGGCCTGCCGGTGCGGTTTCGCAGGCACTGGCTGCGACCGGCTTTGCAATGGCCGCCGGTGCGCGCGATCTTGAACGTGTTGCTGCATCCGTTCGTCGCGGCCTTCATTTTCGTCGGCCTGATTTACCTGTGGCTATGGCCGGCGGTGCATTTCGACGCCATGCTCGACTGGCGCCTGTACCGCGTGATGAACTTCAGCATGGCCGCCGACGGCGTGCTGTTCTGGTGGCTGATCCTCGACCATCGCCCGCGCCCGCCGGCGCGGCTGTCGCCGGGCGTGCGCGTGTTCGTGGCGCTGGCGGTGATCCTGCCGCAGATCCTGATCGGCGCCTACATCAGCTTCACCACCACCGACCTGTACCCGATCTACAGCCTGTGCGGGCGCGCGTTCGCGGGCATTCCCGCGATCATGGACCAGCACATCGGTGGCCTGATCCTGTGGATCCCCGGGTCGATGATGAGCGTGCTGGCCGCGCTGATCGCGTTCGGCTACTGGTTGCGGCTGGACACGCAGGGCCGCCTGCCGCGCAATCGCCGCCAGCGCGAACTGCTGCGCGCTCGGCAAGCTGCCACGCGTCAGTCCGAGGGTCCGGTCGAATTGGCCGGCAACACGGAAAAGTCGACCTGAAGCGAATCGCCGCCGGCGAATTCGAACGTCACGGGCACTTTGTCACCGGGCTTGATGCTGCGCGTCGCGTGGCTGAGCATCAGGTGGTAGCCGCCCGGCGCCAACGCCACCCGGCCATGCGCGGGCACGTCGAGGTGGTCGACCATCTCCATGGTGCTGTCGCTGTGCGCGAGCCGCGAGTGATGCAGCATCGCCATGCCATAGGCCGGGCTGCTGGCGCCGGTGAGGCTGACCGTGGCGCCGCTGTCGTTCACGATCACGGCGTAGCCGGCCACCGGCAGGTTGGCCGGCAGCCAGCGGATCCATGCGTGTTCGACGCGCACGCCGGCCGGGGCCGCCATGCCCGGCGGCGCGATCGCAGCGAGCGCGAGCAGCGACCCCAACAGCCATCCGCGCATCCTCATGGCTTCATCCCGAGCAGCAGCTTGAGGTCGTGCAGGATGGCGTCGTTGGTGGCGCCCGGCGTCGCCAGCACCTGCGCGCGCCCCTCGCGATCGAAGAAGTAGAGCGCCGAGCTGTGGGTGACTTCGTAATCGCCCGATTTCGCGGTCGCGGCTTCCGGCTTGTAGAACGCGCGATAGCGCTTGGCGAGGCTGGCGATCGCGCTCTGGGTGCCGGTGAGGCCCACGATGTGCGGATCGAACGCCTGCACGTATTGGTGCAGCACCGGCACGGTGTCGCGGCTCGGGTCCACCGTCACGAACAACACCCGCACGTCGTCGGCGGACTTGCCGAGCTTGTTGAGCACGGTGTGCAGGTGCACCAGCGTCAGCGGGCACACGTCCGGGCAATGCGTGTAGCCGAAGTACATGATCACGACCTTGCCGCGATACGTTGCCGCCGTGACCGGCTGGCCGAGGTCGTTGGTCATCTGGAACTTGAGGTCCGGCAGGTGCCCGGCGACGTCGTCGAGCCGCCACTTGGGGTGCGACTGGCAGGCAGCGAGCAGCAGGGCCACGCTGGCGAGCAGCAGCCAGCGCAATGCGGAGCGATGACGGGTCATGATGATTGCCATATGCATCAGTGCAACAGTGGATGGTAACGCGTCCGCCGCCGCGTTGACTGACGGGCGTGGAAACGTGTGCGGGCGCAGGCACGGGGTGTCCGACCTTCCTTTCACTCCTGTAGTGATGTTGGTGGACTTCGCCGCAGTCGCGGTAGTGGTGCAGTGTGAATCTTTTCCGTTCGCGTTGAGCCCTTCGACAGGCTCAGGACAGGCTACGCCCGCGCAGCGGGCGGAGTCGAAACGCAAGCGGCCCTTCGACCCCGCGCCATCGACTCCGCGCCTTCGGCGCTACGCTCGGGGCGAACGGAATTTCAAACCGGATCACGACCGCGTGTCGACTCACGTGGTTGACATCGCCGCGCGCGGGCAAGACAATGCGCGCGCCGATGGGCGCGTTGCGCCCCCGGCAAAGTCCTCCATCAACGATGACCATGGACGTACACCCTAGTCGCACCGCCGGCGCCCGCTTGCATCGGGTGGCGGCGGCAAAAATCGAACCGATCGCCCGCGGCGCTCACGCCCGGCCGGCTGGTACCCGCCTCGACTAGGCGTGTCCGGCCCGCCTCTGCGTGGTGCTGCGGCACCGCTTGCAAGAGGAGATGGGCCATGAACCTCCTTCGGAATTTCTTGCGTGCGCGCCTGGCTGCCCGCCATGCGCATTCGAACCGCCACGACGTGCGCCGTCGTGCGTGGAACGTGACCGTGCCCGCGCCACGGGAAATCGGCCACCCCCGGGCCGCCGCGTGAACGAGTTGCACAATCTCCCGCCCGGAGCGGCTGTTGTGGAGAGTCAGGCCATGGAAGGCCGTTCTGGACGCCATGACCCAAGGGCAATCAGGTACCTGAGTCGCCACGCAATGCCGCGATCATGGACGATCGCACGAATACGGCGCGCGCTACTGCGCAACGGTTTGTTCGAAGCGGCTGTTGTGGAAAGTCAGGCCATGGAGGGCTGTTCTGATCGCCACACCCTCGAATCTGTTTGTTCGCCGTACCGCCGAACGAAGCGGCGATCAAGGACGATCGCACGAATAATTTGAGTCCCCGGATCCGTCGCTCGTTCCGTGGATGTGTGTCCCCTTCCATGGAAACGAGTGATGTCCGGTTCCGCTTCCCCATCCAGCGTCCATCCGGCGACCGGCAAGGTCCGCAACGGACACGCCCGCCCGGCCGTTGCCGATAGCGCGTGGACCGACGACGCGGCCTTGCTGGCGTCGCTTGACACCAGCGCCGCGGGGCTCGACGAGGAACAGATCGAAGATCGCCTCGATCGCGACGGCGTCAACCAGGCGTCGCACGAAAAGCCGTTGCACTGGGCCCTGCAGCTCGCGCGCACCTTCAGGAACCCGTTCATCATCGTGCTGCTGCTCCTCGCGGTGGTGCAGTTGCTGACCTCGCCGGACGACTTGACCGGGCCCATCATCATCGCGGTGATGGTGTTGATCAGCGTGGGCTTGAGCTTCAGCCAGGAATTCCGATCCTCGCGCGCGGCCGAGAAGCTGAAGGCGATGGTGCGCAACTCCGCGACGGTCACGCGGCGCGCGTCCGACGGCCACAGCGAGCGCATCGAAGTGCCGGTGATCGAACTGGTCGCCGGCGACATCGTGCATCTTTCCGCCGGCGACATGGTGCCCGCGGACCTGCGCCTGCTGTCGGCGAAAGACCTGTTCATTTCGCAGGCGATCCTGACCGGCGAGTCGCTGCCGGTCGAAAAAATGGCGCCCGAGCAC
>DASSRT010000086.1:0-2865 GCA_035701705.1 Rhodanobacteraceae bacterium | reverse complement strand
GTCCGACATGCGTTCGCTCGCGGTGATGCGCGAGACGAACTGCCCGGTTGTGTTCGACGCCACGCATTCCGTGCAGTTGCCGGGTGGGCAAGGCAACAAGTCTGGTGGCCAGCGCGAATTCGTGCCGGTGCTGGCGCGAGCTGCCATTGCCGTGGGCGTCGCCGGCGTGTTCATGGAAACCCATCCCGATCCCGACAAGGCCCTGTCCGATGGCCCGAACGCATGGCCACTCGGCAAGATGGAGGCGCTGCTGACGACGCTGAAGGAACTGGATGCGACGACCAAGCGTGCCGGGTTTCTTGAGTCGACCCCGTAAAAAGCAGCAAAGACTGTCCGCGAAGAACGCAAAGGACGCAAAGGAAGAAGGCGGCTTTTTTTCGCGTCCTTCGCGGACAAAACAAGATTTTCCAGGACATCAACGGAAACCCCATGAGTACGACGATCACCCGTCTCCACGCCCGCGAAGTATTGGACTCCCGCGGCAATCCCACCCTCGAGGCCGAGGTCACGCTGGCCGATGGCGCGTTCGGTCGCGCGATCGTGCCCTCGGGCGCATCCACCGGCACCCGCGAGGCGGTGGAACTGCGCGACGGCGACAAGGCGCGCTACCTCGGCAAGGGCGTATTGAATGCGGTCGCCAACGTCAATGGCGAAATCGCCAAGGCGCTGGCGGGCTTCGATGCCGCGGACCAGAAGGGTCTCGATGCGAAATTGATCGCGCTGGACGGCACGCCCAACAAGTCGCGACTCGGCGCCAACGCCACGCTGGGTGTGTCGATGGCGGCGGCGCATGCCGTGGCCGCCTCGCGCAAGCAGCCGCTGTGGAAATACCTTTCCACCATGAACGGTAATGCGGCCATCCTTGGCGCAACGGTCCCGCCTTTGGATACCCCGGCCCAGCCATCCTTGGCTGGGCGCTCGCAGGCGCAGCCGTTGCCGATAGGGCAACGGCTAAACGCGCCTACTCTCCCAGTGCCGATGATGAACGTCATCAACGGCGGCGTGCACGCCGACAACCCGCTGGACATGCAGGAATTCATGGTGATGCCGGCGGGCTTCGGGCGCTTCTCGGATGCGCTCCGCTGCGGCGTGGAAATCTTCCACGCGCTGAAGACGCAGTTGAAGAAGCGTGGCATGAATACCGCGGTCGGCGATGAAGGCGGTTTCGCGCCGGCGCTGCGCAGCCACGAGGAAGCGATCGAGGTGATCCTGGAAGCCGTGAATGCCGCGGGTTACGCACCCGGCAAGCAGGTGTGGATCGCGCTCGACCCGGCCTCGTCGGAGTTCTTCGACAACGGTGTGTATGACTTGAAGGGCGAGAATCGCAAGCTCGACCCGGCCGGCATGGTCGAGCTGTATGCCGACTGGTGCGCGAAGTACCCGATCATCAGCATCGAGGACGGCCTCGCCGAAGGCGACCAGGCCGGCTGGAAGCTGATCACGGAAAGGCTGGGCAAGAAAATCCAGCTGGTGGGCGACGACCTGTTCGTCACCAATCCCGCGATCTTCCGCGAAGGCATCGCCAACCACATCGCCAACGCGATCCTGATCAAGGTGAACCAGATCGGCACCTTGTCGGAAACGCTGGAAGCCGTGGCGATGGCCGATGCGGCGAACTACGCCGCCGTGATGTCGCACCGCTCCGGCGAAACCGAGGACGCCACCATCGCCGACCTCGCCGTCGCCACCACCGCCACGCAGATCAAGACCGGCTCGTTGTGCCGCTCCGACCGCATCGCCAAGTACAACCAGCTGCTGCGCATCGAGGAACAACTCGGCGCCGCGGCGAAGTATGCTGGCCGCAACGCCTATCCGAATCTATCGGTGCTGCCTGGCTGATACAACGATGAGCCCCGTGCGGAGCGGCATTTGTGAAAGGTCAGGGCATGGAAGCCCGTTCTGGTGTCTGTTTGCACTAACTGATTTCGCCCGCCGCTGTGTTTCATCGTGCAGCGATCAGGGACGATCGCACTGACATGCTCAAGTGGTTGGCCCTCATCCTGATCGTCTTGTTGATCGGCTTGCAGATCAAGCTGTGGGTCGGTGATGGCGGCATGCGTGACCTGCACGGCATCCGTGCTCGCGTCGCCGCGCAGCAGGCGGAAAACGCCAAACTGCAGCAACGCAACGATGCCCTGCACGCCGACGTCGAAGACCTGAAGCATGGCCAGGACGCGGTCGAGGCGCGCGCGCGCTCGCAGCTGGGGCTGATCAAGCCCGGCGAAGTTTTCTATCAGGTGGTCACGCGTCCGGCAGGCAGCTCGACCGCGCCGACGCCGGCGGCTGTTTCGGCGCCAACGTCCGGGCAGTGAGACGTCTTTGGGCATCGTGGACACCGCGATCGGCTAAACTCATCGGCGCGCGCACGCGCCGCGCGTGCGCGAAGATCCGGGGCTGAAGAACGATGCGGGTGCTGCTCAGCAATGATGATGGAGTGGATGCGCCGGGTCTGCGCGTGCTCGCCGAACACATCGCCGAATTGGGCGAGGTCATCGTGGTCGCGCCCGATCGCGATCGTTCCGGCGCCAGCAATTCGCTGACGCTCGATCAGCCGGTGAGGGTCACGCGGCGTGACGACGGACGTTATTGCGTCGCCGGCACGCCCACCGATTGCGTGCATCTGGCGCTTTCCGGCCTGCTCGACGAGGAACCCGACATCGTGTTGTCGGGCATCAACAATTCCGCCAACCTTGGCGACGACGTGATTTATTCCGGCACCGTGTCGGCCGCGATGGAAGGCCGCTTCCTCGGTCTGCCCGCGATTGCGGTGTCGCTGGCGGGACCGGGCGAATTCCATGACGGCAAGGGCCATCATTTCCAGTCGGCCGCGCGCGCCGTGCTGTTGCTGACGCGCCGGCTCGTGAC
>DASSRT010000085.1:0-4708 GCA_035701705.1 Rhodanobacteraceae bacterium | reverse complement strand
CGACCCCCTTCGTTCCGAAGGGGGTGACGGGTCCCTATTCGCGTCGTGGGGCGGCGCGGAAAAAGACAGGGATGTCGTTCCAGGCGCCTCAGTGATATGTCGTTCCAGACGACACGACGAAAATGGATCCCGGCTTGCACCGGGATGACGATTGAGGGGACTGAACAGACCTTCCCGAAGGACCGGCGGTGCGCGTCACCCGCGCAGGGAAGCGCCGGTCAACATGCCGCGCGCGATCATCACTTCGCGTTGCGGGCGAAACAGCAGGTGCCGCCGGCGCCCGCCGAGCTGGTGCCACAACACGGCGGCGCGCACTGCCGCGAGCAACAAGGCACGCACGCGCTGCGCTTGCGCAGGTTGCCGCAGGTACAAGGGGTTGCCGACCACCGTGATCCGCGGCTTCAGCCCCGACAGGTTCTCGGCATAGATATCCGCGAGGCGCGCGAGGATGGTGGGGTGATTGACCGGGAAGTGCTGCAACTGGCGCTGCATCCCGGCCAGTTCTTCGCCAAGGCGACGGCTGACGGCGTGGTTGCGCGCGAGGTTGCGCTCCAGCTTCAACACGCTGATGAGCATGTGGAACAAGGGCAGGTCGCGCTCACCATCGCCGTCCACCTGTTCGACCAGCGTGCGCAGGCCGCGACGGACGCCGGCATGGCCGCCGAACACGTCGGCGGCGCTGTCCGATTCCAGTTTGAACACGCTGGCGAGGCTGGCTTCCATCGCATCGCCGTCGCAGTCGCCCTCGCGTGCGAGGTCGCGCACCAGCGACAAGGCCTGGAAGATGCCGGCGAGCGCGAGCACACGGGCTTCCTTCATGCCGGCTCCCCGATCAGCGGTGCGTCGGTCTTGTCGATCACGGCCCCGCCGAGGCATTCGTCGCCGCGGTAGAACACGACCGACTGGCCGGGCGCGACCGCCCGCTGCATGGCATCGAAGCGCACGTTGCAGCGATCGCCGTCGACGTTGACATGGCAATCCTGCACGGGTTGGCGATAGCGCGTCATCGCGGTGCAGTCGAATTGCGTGGCGGGTGGTGCGCCAGCGATCCAGTGGGCTGCGCTTGCAACCAGCGAGCTCGATTGCAGCCATCGGCTGTCGTGGCCCTGGTCGACGTAGACGATGTTGTTGCCTATGTCCTTGCCGACCACGTACCACGCTTCGCCGTTGCCCGCCGCGCGACCGCCGACATGCAAGCCCGAGCGCTGGCCGGGCGTGTAGAACATCGCGCCGGTATGTTCGCCGACGCATTCGCCGTTGGGCGTGCGGATTTCACCGGCGCGCGCCGGCAGGTAGCTGGCAAGGAACTCGCGAAAGTCGCGTTCGCCGATGAAGCAGATGCCGGTGGAATCCTTCTTGGCCGCCACCGGCAGGCCAGCGTCGGCGGCGAGGCGACGGACCTCGGTCTTCAGCAAGTCGCCCAGCGGAAATACGGCTGATGCGAGCTGTCGCTGATCGAGCATGTACAGAAAGTAGGTCTGGTCTTTCGATGCGTCACGCGCGCGCAGCAGTTTCCAGCGCCCGTCGTCAAACGCCACGCGCGCGTAGTGACCGGTCGCCAGTTTCTCGGCGCCGGCTGCGTGCGCAGCGTCGAGGAAACACCCGAATTTGATCTCGCGATTGCACAACACGTCGGGGTTCGGCGTGCGCCCGGCACGATACTCGTCGAGGAAGTGCGCAAAGACCTGTGCGCGATATTCGGCGGCGAAGTTCACGCTCTGGAAGGGGATGCCGAGTTTCGCACACACCGCCAGCGCATCCTTGCGATCGACGTCGGCGTGGCAACCGGAATCCGGGTCGGCATCTTCCCAGTTGCGCATGAACACGCCGGACACCGCGTGCCGATCGCGTTGCAGCAACAGGGCGGCCACCGAGGAATCGACGCCACCGGACATTCCGACCGTGAGGCGCATGGTCAAGCGCCTGCGGACGGCGGCAGCAGCGAGCGCACGCTCGCCAGCGGCAACCTTTGGCCCGCCAGCCAATCGGCAAGGGAGGTCAACACCAACGGGCTGCGCAGGCGCTCGCCCAGCGCGGCAATTTCCGCGTAGCTCATCCACAGCGCGCGCACGATGCCGGCATCCAGGTTGCGTTCGGGATGATGCGCCACGGGATGCCCGGCGAAGGCAAAGCGGACGATCTCGTGGGCGTGGACCGGACTGTGCCATTGCTGCACGCCGACGAAGCAGTCGAGCGCGACATCCCAGCCGGTTTCTTCCAGCGTTTCACGCACGGCGGCTTCGGCGAGCGACTCGCCTGGTTCGAGGTGGCCTGCCGGCTGGTTGAACTGGCGCGTACCGCGGATGTCCTCTTCGACCATCAGGAAACGGTCGCCATCGGCAATCACGCAGGCCACGGTGACATGCGGGCACCAGATGGCCGCGGCTTGCGGCGGAACTGAAAATTCGTCCATTCGGGAGGGCACTGGAAATTCCATCATTTTGCCATCATCTGTTGTGACATTCCGCCATGACCGGTGGGCGTGCTCCGGCCTATACTCGCGACAGGCCGTGGACCCATGGCTGGCACGACGTATGCAGGTTCTGGATATCCATGACACCCGGAAAAATTGGCGACAACGAGACCGAACACGGACAGGGCGTGCTGGTCGAAACCAGCAAGCCGGAGACCGAGCGCCCACCCTTGTACCAGGTGGTGCTGTTGAACGATGACTACACGCCCATGGAGTTCGTGGTGGAGGTGCTGGAGGCGTTTTTCAACATGGCGCCCGATCGGGCTACCCAGGTGATGTTGCACGTACACACCCGCGGCAAGGGCGTTTGCGGCGTGTTCAGCCGCGAGGTGGCAGAAAGCAAGGTAGCGCAGGTCAACGAGTTTTCGCGCGTCCACCAGCATCCGCTGCTTTGCACGATGGAAAAGTTGTAACGGTCCCCCATATCGGGTACAGACAAAGCGAATCCGGAGACCCAGCATGTTCAGCAAGGACCTCGAATTCACCATCGGCCAGTGCTACAAGGAGGCCCGCGAGCAGCGCCACGAGTTCATGACCGTGGAACACCTGTTGCTCGCCCTGCTGGCCAATCCCACCGCGGCAGCGGTGTTGCGTGGTTGCGGCGCCGACATCGACAAACTCGCCAAGGACCTGCGCTCGATCATCACCGAGACGGTGCCGGTGTTGCCCACGGGTGACGAGCGTGACACCCAGCCGACGTTGGGGTTCCAGCGCGTGCTGCAGCGCGCCGTGTATCACGTGCAATCCTCCGGCCGCAAGGAAGTGACGGGTGCCAACGTTCTGGTTGCGATTTTCGGCGAGAAGGATTCGCATGCCGTGTATTTCCTGCACCAGCAGGAGGTCGAGCGGCTGGACGTGGTCAATTACGTGTCGCACGGCATTGCCAAGATCGGCCACGAGTCCGATGCGGCAGCCGCGCCGGCTGAATCGGGCACGGAAGCGGAGCAGGAAGGCAAGGACAAGGACAACGCGTTGGTCGAATATGCGACCAACCTCAACGAGCGCGCGGAGCAGGGCAAGATCGACCCCTTGATCGGCCGCGAGGATGAAATCGAGCGCACCATCCAGGTGCTGTGCCGCCGCCGCAAGAACAACCCGCTGTTCGTCGGCGAATCGGGCGTCGGCAAGACCGCGCTGGCCGAGGGCCTGGCGCTGCGGATCGTCGAAGGCAAGGTACCCGAGGTGCTGGAGAGCGCCACGATCTGGGCACTTGATCTCGGCGCGCTGGTCGCGGGCACCAAGTATCGCGGCGATTTCGAAAAGCGTTTGAAGGCCGTGATCGCGCAATTGAAGAAGGACCCCAATGCGATCCTGTTCGTCGACGAAATCCACACCATCATCGGCGCCGGTTCTGCATCGGGCGGCACCATGGACGCGTCCAACCTGATCAAGCCGGTGCTGGCGTCGGGCGAGCTGCGTTGCATCGGTTCGACCACGTTCCAGGAATTCCGCGGGGTCTTCGAGAAGGATCGCGCGCTCGCGCGGCGCTTCCAGAAGATCGACATCGTCGAGCCATCGGCCGCGGAAAGCGTGGAAATCCTCAAGGGCCTCAAGTCGCGCTTCGAGGAACACCACAACGTCAGCTACACCGATGAGGCCCTGAAGGCCGCGGTCGACCTGTCGGTGAAGCACATCCCGGACCGGCTGCTGCCGGACAAGGCCATCGACGTCATCGACGAGGCCGGCGCCCACCAGCGGTTGCTGCCGGAAGACAAGCGCACCGGCAAGGTCGACGTCAACGAGGTCGAGTACATCGTCGCGCGGATGGCGCGGATCCCGCAGAAGCAGGTGTCGGCCTCCGATCGCGACGTGCTGCGCAACCTCGACCGCAACCTGAAGATGGTGATTTTCGGCCAGGACCAGGCCATCGACACCCTCGCCAGCGCCATCAAGATGGCGCGCTCGGGCCTCGGTGATCCCAACAAGCCGATCGGCAATTTCCTGTTCGCCGGCCCCACCGGCGTCGGCAAGACCGAAGTCACCCGGCAACTGGCGCTGCAGCTCGGCATCGAGCTGGTGCGCTTCGACATGTCCGAGTACATGGAGCCGCACTCGGTGTCGCGCCTGATCGGAGCGCCCCCGGGCTACGTCGGCTTCGACCAGGGCGGCCTGCTGACCGAGTCGGTGGTCAAGCATCCGCACTGCGTGCTGTTGCTGGATGAAATCGAAAAGGCACACCCGGATCTGTTCAACATCCTGCTGCAGGTGATGGATCATGGCGTGCTCACCGACACC
>DASSRT010000084.1:0-7096 GCA_035701705.1 Rhodanobacteraceae bacterium | reverse complement strand
TGCCGGGCTACACCCACCTGCAGCGCGCGGTGGTGTCGTCCACTTCGATGTGGTTTGCCGGATTTGCCGAGAGCTTCATCGACGACGTCCAGCGTGCCCGCGACACGCTGGCATGGATCGATGCCAATCCGCTCGGTACCGCCGCCGGGTACGGCGTGAACCTTGCGCTTGATCGCGAACACACGACGCGCGCGCTCGGCTTCGGCCGCATGCAGGTCAACCCGATTGCGGCGCAGTTGTCACGCGGCAAGTTCGAGCTGGCGGTACTTGAGGCGATCGGCAGCGCCTTGCTGGACGTGCGCAGGCTCGCGTGGGATCTGTCGCTGTTTGTCAGCGCCGAATTCAACCTCGTCACGCTGCCGGCCGAATACACCACCGGCTCGTCGATCATGCCGAACAAGCGCAATCCCGACGTCATCGAGCTGCTGCGTGCCAGCTACGCATCGGTGGCGGCGGCGCGCACCGAAATCGAACAACTGCTGTCCTTGCCGTCGGGTTACCAGCGCGACCTGCAATTCAGCAAGGGCGGCATTTTCCACGGCGTGCATCGCGGTCTGGCGGCGTTGGAACTGCTGCCGGATCTGCTTGCGCGCTTGCAGTGGAACGAAGCCGCGTTGCGCGCGGCGATCGAACCGGCCATGTATGCCACCGACGTGGCAATCGAACAGGCGGCAGCGGGCGTGCCGTTCCGCGACGCCTATCGTGCCGCCGCGGAAGCGGCGCAGGCGGCAGGGCAGGGCCGCACGCCGGAGCAGAGCCTCGCCGCACGGACATCGCCCGGTGCGCATGCCGACCTGCGGCTCGACGAGTTGCGGGCACGATTGCAACGCCTTGATTGATCGCTGCGCGCAGGCGGTGCATCGTGTAGGCTTGGCCATTCTCTTTCGGAAGGGTCAACCGCATGAAGCTCCCCGGCAGCTCGTTCGCGCTGCGCGCACCGCGCGCCATTGAAATCGCCGTTGCCGTCGTCGTGCTGATCCTGCTGTGGTCGAGTTTCGTGACCGTCGGGCCCGGCGAGCGTGGCGTCTTGATGACGTTCGGTGCCGTCCACCCGGGTGTGCTCGCGCCCGGCCTGCACATGAAGATTCCGCTGGTACAGACGGTCAAGCACATGAACGTGCAAATCCAGAAGTCGCAGACCCAGGAAACCGCGGCCAGCCGCGACCTGCAGGACGTCACCACCGAAGTTGCGGTCAACTGGTCGATCAATCCAGCGGATGCGGAGTGGGTCTACGAGCGTCTCGGCGACGAAGACCAGCTCGGCAGCAAGGTGATCGCGCCGATCGTGTCGAATGCGGTCAAGGCGGTGGCGGCGCACTACGACGCCGAGCAACTGGTGGAGAAGCGTGACATCGTGCGCGACCAGGTGCAGGCGCAGATCGTCGCCGCGCTCAACCAGTACAAGGTGACGGTACAGGGCGTCAACATCACCAACTTCCAGTTCAGCGCCGACTACGCCAAGGCGATCGAGCAAAAGCAGGTGGCGCAGCAGAAGGCGCAGCAGGCGGAATACGACCTTGCGCGCGTGAAGGTGCAGGCGCAGCAGGAAATCGCGCAGGCCCAGGGCCAGGCGCAAGCACAAAAGCTGCTGCAGATGACGCTGACGCCGGAGATCATCCAGCTGAAGGCCGTCGAGAAATGGAATGGCGTGTTGCCGCAGGTGACCGGCAACGGCGCGATTCCGTTCATCGGTGGGCTGGACGCCGCGAAATCGGCAGCGCCTGCACATTGAGAGGTTGCCGGCCGCGGGGCACCGCGGCCGGAAATCTGCCGGACAAGCGTCGTGGGTGCTGGCCGCTTGCGCGGCCGTGCAGCTGTGAACACTTCAGTGTGTGGAAATGCGTCGGCTCGATCGCGGCCGCAGTCCCGAGTCCCGCTCAGAACGACATGAAATAGCCGCCATTCACCGGGATGTTGGCGCCGGTGATGAAGCCGGCATCGTCGGCGGTGAGGAAGGCGACGGTGCGCGCAATTTCGGACGGCTCGCCGAGGCGGCCGACCGGCACCTGCGCGACGATCTGCGCGCGGATTTCTTCCGGCACCTTCATCACCATCTCGGTCTTGCAATAGCCGGGCGAGACGCTGTTGACGGTAACGCCCTTGCGCGCGACTTCACGCGCCAGCGCCATGGTGAAGCCGTGCATGCCGGCCTTGGCCGCGGAATAGTTGGTCTGGCCGAACTGGCCGGTCTGGCCGTTGACCGACGAGATGTTGACGATGCGGCCGAAGCCGCGCTCGGTCATCGCGTCGACGGTGTTGCGGCACATGTTGAACACGCCGTCGAGGTTGACGTGCATCAGGTCGGTCCATTGCGCCTGGCTCATTTTCTTGAGGCTGGTATCGCGGGTGATGCCGGCGGCGTTCACCACGATGTCCACGCTGCCGTATTCCTCGGCGACGTGGTTCACGAGTGCCGCGCAGTCGTCATATCGGGAAATGTCGGCCGGTGCGAACACGATGTTGCCGTTGTATTCGCGGGTTTCCTCGCGGAACGCGGCAAGGCGTTCCTGGCGGCTGCCGAGGTCGGCCGCGATGACCTGGCGGCCGTCGGCCGCGAGTTGCTTGCAGATGGCGGTTCCGAGACCGCCAATACCACCGGTGACAATGGCTACGCGCTTGCTCATGGAATTCTCTTTGATGTTCGATGATCGGGGGACGCGGTGCGCGAACATCGGCCGGGTCGGGCCGCATTCCGCACGCCGCTTTTGCCGCACAGCCGCATGTGCTGCGCTGCAACAACCGTTCGATGGTAGGCAGCCGTTGACTGACTGTCAACGGTGTTTGCGCGGGGGCTTTTCCGGAGCGGGATCGGCGTCACGGGTGGGCTTGGCCGGCGGCTGTCCACCGGTCTGCAGCGACTTCCAGAGCTCGACGTTGCGCTCGGTGATCTCGTTCAGCATCGACCACGGCGTCTGGCCCAGCAAGCTGTTCAACTGGTCGCGGAACTTGTTTTGCTGCTCAAGGAAGATCTTCAGGCTGTTCTCGAGATAGCCGCCCACGAAGCCCTGCATGGTGTCGCCGTAGAAGCGGATGATCTGTGAGAGCAGCTGCGTCGAGAAGATCGGCTGCCCGTGCTGCTCGTGCTCGGCGATGATCTGCAACAGCACCGCGCGGGTGAGGTCTTCGTTGGTCTTGGCGTCGCGGACTTCGAAGACTTCGCTGGACAGCACCAGCTGGCGCACCTCTTCCAGCGTGATGTAGCTGGACACGCGGGTGTCGTAGAGGCGGCGGTTGGGGTACTTTTTGATGACGCGTGGTGATGCCATGCCGCAAAGCTAGCACGGTATGCGGCGGCGCACCAGCCGCCGGCGCGCCCGGCCCGTGCGCTTCAGCGGACCGGCGCGGTACCTCGCTCGACGCCGCTTTCACCCAAGGGCAGTACGGTGTGGCCGTGCATTTCGTTGATCAGCTCGGCGGCGGCGACATAGATGCCGATGATGGCGGTCACGAGGCCAAGGTATCCGGCAAGCATCGTCAGTGCATCAAAGCCGAGCCAGTGGGCAAGCGCGATCGTGAACAGGGCCAGGCACAAGCCCAGCACGAACAGACTGCGCGCCACGCCGTCCTTGCGCGCCGCCAGCCACAGGCAAAACGCCAGGAACGCCCAGACGATCGCGTACCAGCCCTGGAAACCGGCCGAGGCCGGATGGCCATGGGCGGCGACGAATGCGGCCAGCGCGGCGACCCACCAGAACCCGGCAAACGCGAGGAACAGCACCGCATCGAGGGTCTGGCCGCGCAGCCATTGCAGGATGCCGGCGATGCCCATGACGCAGCCGCCGAGCACCACCGCCAGCAGCAATGCCAGCGGTGCGTCGGAAGGGTCGAACCAGCCCGCGGCCAGCATGCCGTTCATCCACAGCGTCAATGCGAATGCGGCGTAGCCCAGAGCCGATGCGTTGGCGGTCTTGTCCATACCGATCTCCCTGTGTCGGCGGAAGCATTGCGGCCTGCACCGGGAACCGGAGCGACGGCCGCATGCGCCATTATCTGCATGCGGTGTGTAGAAACGGTCACGATCCGGCGCCCGCGCGCCGCGAGCGCTATTCCGAAGCGGGCACCTGCGTGATCACGCCGGGTTCCACCGCGTGGACCTTGCGGGTGGGGACGCCGAACTGGATGCCGAGCGCGTCCCACGCGTCCAGCATCTTCAGGTTGATGCGGTGCTGGATCTCGACGTAAAGGCTGTAGTCCGGATCGAGCACGTAGTAGACGAATTCGAAGTCGAGGCCCGACTCGCCGAACCCGGACAGGTAGCCGCGATCGAAGCGGGTCCGCGGTTCGCTTTCGATGAAGCCGCGCACGCGCTCGACGGCTTCCGGGATACGCTCGCGTGGCGTGTCGAACGGCAGCCTGAAGTTGAACACGACGCGGCGTTCCTGCCGGCGCGAGTAATTGTGGATCACGTCCTTGAGCAGGACGGAATTGGAGATCGCCAGCTCTTCACCCGACAGCGACCTGATGCGCGTGGACTTCACGCCCACCTTGACCACGGTGCCTTGCTCGGTGCCGAACTGGATGTACTCGCCGACCTCGAACGGCTTGTCCAGGCCGATGCTGATGGACGCGAACAAGTCGCCGAGAATGTTCTGTGCCGCCAGCGCCACGGCCACGCCACCGACCCCGAGGCTCGCGACGAAGGCCGTGATCTTGACGCCACCCTCGCTCAACAACGCGAGCACCAGTGTCACCCACACCACGCACTGCACGCCCCAGGTCAGCACGCCCAGCATCACGGGGTTGACGTGCCGCGGATCGGCGCCGGCGGCGCGGTTCAACCATGACACCAGCAATTTGCTGAGCCAGAGCGCGACCTGGATGCCGACCAATGCGTAGGTCAACAGGTGGAGCCAACGCGTCGTGGCGTCCCCGAATCGCAGGGAATCCAGCGCGATCGCGACGGCGATCAGCAGCAGCAGCCAGCCGCGCGTGGCCTTGAGCGTGCGCGCTGCCACCGTGAATCCGGGGCGGCGCGTGCGTTCGGCCAACTTGCGCAAGCGCGCACCGAGGATCATCGCGGCGCCTTGCGCGATCAGGTAACCCACCAGCGCGGCCACGCCCGCGGTCACCCATGCGAGTGTGGAGTTGCCGAACCATTCGGTGTGATACAGCCAGTGATCCATGCCGTTCCTCTTGCTTGAGCTGTCGTGTCCCGCAGCGTGACCTTACGCTTTCGCTGCAGCCGCCGCCGTGCCGCCGGGGCTTTCCTGCAGCAGCCGTTTCATCACGAAGTCCGCGTCGATCTTCTCGCCCGTCAGCATCATCGCCGCCAGCTCGCCGCCCAGGATCTGCGGCGCGATCACCACATCGGGCTGCACCAGCCGCACGCGTTCGAGGTGTTTGGCATCGTTCACCGCGGCCACCGTGCGAGCCTTGCCCTTCAGTTCGCGCACCGCCAGCACCACGAAGGCGTTTTCGGAATCGTCGTCCAGCATCGCCAGCACCGCGCGGGCCTTGTCGGCGCCGGCCTTCACCAGCACGTCGCCATCGCTGGGTTCGCCGACCACGGCATCGACGTCCGCCGGAATTCCGGACTCGGGTTCCTGCCGCAGCAGGCGCGTCACCGGGTGGCCACGGCGGGCCAGTTCCCGCCAGGTGTTGAGGGCGAGCGGCGAGTTGCCGATCACCACGAAGTGGTTTTCACGTTGCATGCGCTTGCCCTTCCGGTTGACGATGCTTTGCAGGCTGCGGGTGACGAGGGGTGCGATCACCGCGGTCAGCGAGGTTGCGAACACCGCGACGCCGAGCACGATGATCGAGACCGCGAACAGCTTGGCTTCGGACGTTTGCGGCGTGATGTCGCCGTAGCCTACGGTACTCATGGTGACCAGCGCGTAATAGAACGCCGTCACGAGGTCGGTGACCTGCGGCTTGAAATCCGCGCCGAGGTAGAACGTGCCGAAGGTGGCGTAGACCACCAGCATGACCACCGAGGTCAGCGCGAACAGGGTGCTGGCGGTGACGCTGGTGCGGTCGAACTGGCGCCAGGCAAAAACCAGCAGCGCCAGCATCAGGACGAAATAGCCGAGCAGCAGGTGCGCGTGGCTTTGCTGTCCGAAGTACATGCTGATCGCGGCGGTGGCAGCCAGCAGCAGTGCCATCAGCCAGGCGAGGCGCGAGCGGAACAGCAGGCCGATCGCCATGATCAGCATGCCGAGGCCGATGAGGATCGGCGGCAGCAGGGCAGGGTGCAAACCCTGGCCACCACTGAGCAACTGGTCGAAGACGTGCCGCCAGTGGCGGCCGAGGTCGCTCCGCAGCAACCAGAACCCGCCGAGGCCGAGCAGGATTGCCAGCGGCACGTGCGGGAACCAGTGGCGCCCGCCGATCCGTTGATGAAGCCGCTGGACGCGCTGGCGCAGGAAGGCGTTGGGGCTGGGCAGCATGGGCAAGCCGGTGGCGGCAACGGCCGTAAGTCGCACACCATAGCAAGCGCGACGCGCGCGGCCAATCCACGGCGGTGAGCCATGCATGCTTTATCATCCAACGATGCACGATGCCAACGCACCGTCGTTGCTGGATGCCGCGCACGGCATCCACGTCATCGACACCGGCTTCCAGCGCCCGCGCTTCGATGCGGCCTACCTGATCGTCGAAAATGGTCGCGCCGCCTTCGTGGATTGCGGCACCATGCATGCGCTGCCGCGGATGCTCGCCGCGCTTGCCGAAGCGGGGCTGACTGCAGAAAGCGTCGACTGGTTGATCCTCACCCACGTCCATCTCGATCACGCCGGTGGCGCCGGTGCGCTGATGGCGTGCTTGCCCAACGCAAGGCTGGTGGTGCATCCGCGCGGCGCGCGGCACATGATCGACCCGTCGAAACTGTGGGCCGGCGCCACCGCGGTATACGGTGACGAAGAAATGCGGCGCAGCTATGGCGAGCTGCTGCCGGTACCTGCCGAGCGCGTGGTCCAGGCGCCCGACGGCTATGCGGTCGATCTGGCCGGGCGCAGCCTGCGCTGCCTCGATACGCCCGGCCACGCGAAGCATCACAACGCCATCCTCGATGAGCGCAGTGGTTGCGTGTTCAGCGGCGACACCTTCGGCTTGTCGTACCGCGAATTCGATACGGCCAACGGCGCGTTCATCATTCCGA
>DASSRT010000083.1:0-7760 GCA_035701705.1 Rhodanobacteraceae bacterium | reverse complement strand
GCGTCGTGTCGGTGGCGAGCCGATTGCGTACCTCACCGGTACGCGCGGTTTTCATGACATCGAGTTGCGGGTGACGCCGAACGTGCTGATTCCGCGTCCGGAAACCGAAGTGCTGGTCGATCTGGCCTTGCAGCGGATTCCCGCGGACGCCGACTGCGCGGTGGCCGATCTAGGCACCGGGTCCGGCGCGATCGCGCTGGCGATCGCGAAGTTGCGTCCGCGCGCGCGGGTGGTGGCGACCGACGTCAGCGAGGCGGCGCTGGAGGTCGCGCGCGGCAATGCCAAACGGTTGAAGATCGGCAACGTCGAATTCCGGCAAGGCGTCTGGTGCGCCGCGCTGGAAGGCGAACAGTTCGACGTGATCGCTTCCAATCCGCCCTACGTCGCCGCCAGCGACCCGTACCTGCACGAGGGCGACCTGCGCTTCGAACCGCCGCTGGCGTTGTCGCCGGGTACCGACGCGCTCGGCGCGATCCGCGTGATTGCGACCCAGGCCAAGGCGCATTTGTCTGCCGGCGGCTGGTTGCTGGTCGAACATGGCTTCGACCAGGGAGTCGGTGTGCGCGGGGTGTTCAGCGGGCGCGGTTATCGCGACGTTTTCACCGAGCGTGACCTCGAAGCACGCGATCGCGTGAGTGGCGGGCGACGGGCGTAGTCCGATTGAGCTTGCACGGTGCGGGCCGGACGGTGCGCCGGCCGTCCGCGCTCGACTGGCGTGCGGTGGCGGTGCTTGACATGGAAAACTACACGTGTAGTATTCACTGCAACTACATCTGTCGTTGAATGGATCCATGATGCCGACGCCAACAACCTCCGCCATCAGCGAAGCCGAGAGCCGCGTGATGGAAGTACTGTGGGAACGCGCGCCGCGCGCTTCCGAGGAGATCGCGGCGGCTCTGCACGCCGACACCGGCTGGCACGAAAACACCGTACGCACGTTGTTGAATCGCCTGTTGCGCAAACGTGCGGTGCGGGCCGCGCGGGATGGCCGGCGTTACCTCTACGCGCCGCTGTTGACGCGCGAGCAGTGGCAATCGCAGGAAAGCCGCAGCCTGCTGGATCGCGTGTTCGGCGGGAAAGTTGCACCGCTGCTGGTGCACTTCAGCCGCAATGAAAAGTTGAGCGCGAAGGACGTGGCTGCCTTGCGCAAGCTGGTCGACGAGCTTGAATCGAAGGAGCACCGCCGTGACTGACAACCTGTTGCGCATGCTGCTTTGGGCCACGCTGGGGATCGCGCTGGTGTTGCTGTTGCGCAAACCGGCGCGACGCCTGTTCGGCGCGGGTCCAGCGTTCGCGCTGTGGTTGTTGCCGTGGGTGATGGCCGTGGCGCCGCTGTTGCCGCGTGCCGTCGCGCCGGCGGCGATCGTGGCATTGCCGGTGGTGTGGGTAAGGTCTGCGGCACCGATCGGCACGGCTGCCGGCATCCATCTCGACTTTGGCTGGCTGCTTGTCGCGTTGTGGCTGGCCGGCGCTGCATGCGGCATCGCGCGACTTGGCGTGCATTACCTGCGCTTGCGCAAGGGCGCGCGCCGCGGTTCCGCGGCGTGGCTGCGCGGACTGCAGGCCGCCGCACCGGGCCTTGATCCGCGCCGCGTGCGCATGCATGCGGCCGGCCCTGCTGTGTTGTTTGCATGGCCGCGTTCGTGGTTGCTGCTGCCCGAGGATTTCACGGAACGTTTCGACGACGCAGCGACGCGTGCACTGGTGTTGCGCCACGAACTGACGCATTTGCGCCGCGGCGATGCCTGCTGGAGCGTCGCGATGGAGCTCTCCTTCGCGCTGCTGTGGTTCCACCCGCTGTCGTGGTTCGCGCGCTCGCGCTTCCGGCTGGACATGGAACTTGCCTGCGATGCGGCCTCGCTGCGCGCAGCGCCACAACGCAGCGCCGGCTATGCGCGCGCGTTGCTGGACAGTGTCGCGGCACAACCCACGCCGGCACTCATACCCTGGCTCGCCGAGCCGCAACTGAAGGAGCGCATCGCCATGATCAGCCGCATCCCTCCGGGCAGACTGCGTCGGCGCGCCGGATTCATCAGCGTGGCGTCGTTGTTGGGCGCCGCGCTGTTCGTCGCCAGCGCCAGCATCGGCGCACAGGTCAATTCGCCGGCAGCGGCTCAACCGAATGCCTCGTCGCCAAAGGCACACCCGCCGCGGGACGCCTCCATCGCGATCCGCACGCCGGCGCCACGCTCGTCCGCAACCTCCGCGCCGTCGGTGGACGTGAGCTTCAAGAACCAGAACCCGCCGCGCTATCCGGCCGCGGCCGTCAAGGCCAACCAGCAGGGCAGGGTGATGCTCGACGTGACCGTCGATCCTTCAGGCAAGGTCGTCGGAGTGGCGGTGGATGTCGCGGACACGAATGCACCCACGATCCTGCAATCGGCGGCGATCGCGGCCGCCCGCAGGTGGAAGTTCAATCCCGGCCGCAGAAACGGGCGTGCAGTGGGCGGGGTGTTGCGCATCCCCGTCAATTTTTCGCTCGGTGGCCCCATTGGTGCCAAGCCCGGCGCCTGCCCACCCGGCTTCCAGTATCGGCGGGGCAAGGGCAAGTCGTATTCGTGCATCGTGCAGGGCGCGAAGTCCTGAGTAGTGGCGTGCCGATGATGAAGGCCGGGGAAGGGCCAGGCTGAGCAATCTTTTGTTTCGTCATTCCGGCGCAGGCCGGAACCCAGCGACTTTCAGTCCAGGTGTTGGCAAGCCAAGCCACTGGGTCCCGGATGTCGCTTCGCGACTCCGGGATGACGAGCAAGATCATTGCACCCGCAGGGGATGAACGTCGCCGCAAGGACGCGGCATGGCCTCTGGGCACCCTGCACAACCGCCGCTGACGTGCGTTGCCTGCCGTGCCTGCAGCCCGGTTCCGCGCGGTGGTAGCATCGACGGACGCATGGTGCGAGTGGATGCTGCAATGCTTCCCGGACGCGCCGCGACCAAGGGAGTGATTGCCATGATCAGCCAAGTTTCGTTCGAGGCGCGGCGTTGGCGCGCACATCATTTCGGCACCGCTGCGCTGCTGGCGGGAGCAATCATTGCCAGTGCAGCCGTGCAGGTGGCCGCGGCGGCACCGCCCGGCTCGTCCGCAAGATCCGCCGGATCATCCGCGCGGTCAGCCCATGTCGAGGATGCGGATCCGTCGCTTGATGTGGCCTCGCGGAACGCTAACATGCCGACCTACCCGGTTGCGGCCTTCCGGCATGGCTATACGGGTGTGGTATTGCTCGACGTCACGGTTGACGACACGGGCAAGGAGATTTCCGTGGTCGTGGATCCCAAGGGCACGAATGCGGCACCGATATTGCAAACTGCCGCGCTCGACGCCGTGAAGAAGTGGAAATTCCATCCGGGATTCAAGGATGGACGCCCCGTGGGTGGCGTGGTCAAAGCGCCGGTGAACTTCAACATCGAGACCCCATGTCCCGAGGATTACAAGGCGATCGGGCAGTTTATTGGTCCCTCATATTCCTGCCTTGCGCAACAGTCCACGAAGTCGCTTCCCGCGCCGAAGTGCGAGAGTGGGTTCCGGCTCGTTCCCAAGTCTGGCGGCTCCTACGATTGCGACGTTATCGTTGTTCACGCCAAGAAATCGCACTGACGGGAGTGCTCGGCACCGGCGGCGTGGCTTGCGCCACACAGAGGGTGTTCGGCGCGTGCGACGGACCAGTCACGACTTCCGTTGGACTCACTCGGCCGCCGCATCGCGGTAGTCGGCGGGTTGCGTTGCATCCGCCGGTGCCGCGCGTTTGATCTTCGCCGCCACCGACGTCGCGACGATCGCGATCGCGAAGTTGACCACCAGCGCCAGCAGGCCGATGTAGATGCCGATGTGTTCGCTGCCGATGACCATGGTGTAGACCGGCTTCAGGCCCTGGTGCCAGGCCAGCGCGCTGCCGAGC
Source organism: Rhodanobacteraceae bacterium (assembly GCA_035701705.1). GTDB lineage: Bacteria > Pseudomonadota > Gammaproteobacteria > Xanthomonadales > Rhodanobacteraceae > 66-474. The sequence goes on along the minus strand of DASSRT010000083.1, from coordinate 3,867 downwards.
AGCATGCCCGCCGCCCAGCCGGCGAGCAGGGCCGATGCGCGGAACCAGCGCCAGAACAGCCCGAAGATCACCGCCGGGAAGATCTGCAGCATCCAGATGCCGCCCAGCAGTTGCAGGTCGATCGCGAATTTCGTCGGCAGGTACAGCACCGCCAGCAGCGCACCGAACTTCACCAGCAGCGAGACGTTCTTGGCGATCCGCGACGCCTGCGCGTCGGTCAATTTGGCGTTGACGTAGGGCCGCCAGATGTTGCGGGTGAACAGATTCGCGGCGCCGATCGACATGATCGCTGCGGGCACCAGCGCACCCAGCGCGATCGCGGCGAAGCAGAATCCCGCGAACCACGGCGGGAAGCTGGCGTTGATCAAGGCCGGCACCGCCATCGAACCGTTCGCGACGTGGATGTGCGCGGCCAGCGCCATGTAGCCGAGCAGGGCGATCAGGCCCAGCAGGATGCTGTAGGCGGGCAGCCATACCGCGTTGCGGCGGATGGTGTCGGGACCATTGGCGGAAAGCGTTGCGGTGGTCGCGTGCGGATACAGGAACAGCGCGAACGCCGAGCCCAGCGCCAGCGTCGCGAACGACCAGTACTGGTCGGGCTTCAGCACGATGCCGGTGTCGCCGCCCTTGGCCGCGAAGGCTTCCTTGGCGGCGTGGAACACCGCGCCGTAGCCGCCCAGCTTGATCGGGATGATCACCACCGCCGCGATCACGGTGATGTACAGCATCGCATCCTTGACGAAGGCGATCAGCGCCGGCGCGCGCAAGCCGCTGGAATAGGTGTACAGCGCCAGGATCACGAAGGCGATCACCAGCGGTGTCTCGCGGCCGATGCCGAGCGTGCCGAAGCCCATCGCCTCGAACACGACTTGCAGGCCGACCAGTTGCAGCGCGATGTAGGGCATCGTCGCCAGTACGCCGGTCACCGCCACCGCCAGCGCGAGGCCGCGGCTGCCGTAGCGGCCCTCCACGAAATCCGCCGAGGTGATCCAGCCGTGCTTGCGGCAGGCGTTCCACAACCGCGGCATGGTCAGGAACACGATCGGATACACGAACACCGTGTACGGCATCGCGAAGAAACCGTAGGCGCCGACCGCGTACACCAGCGCCGGCACAGCGATCAGGGTGTAGGCGGTGTAGAGGTCGCCGCCCAGCAGGAACCAGGTGACGAAGGCGCCGAAACGGCGGCCACCCAGGCCCCACTCGTGCAGTTGCGAAAGGTCGCCGCGGCGCCAGCGCGCGGCGATGAAGCCGAGCACGGTCACCAGCACGAAGAAAAACGCGAACACGCCGATGGCGGTCCAGTCGAAGTGCACGCCCGCTGCGGAAGGCGGCGTCATGCGCGTGACCCGCGGTACACCAGCCACGTGATCAGCGCGGCCAGCACGATCCAGCCGAATTGCCAGACGTAGAAGAACGGGAAGCCCGCGATGACCGGATCGACGCGGCTGTAGAACGGTGGCCACAGCAAGGCCGCGAACGGAATCACCAGCAGCAATGGCAAGCAGCGGCGCAGGCGTCGCATCCGTCCCCCTCGGCCGCGCGGGTCGCGGCGATCATCGTGGCATCGTATGCTTGCGCGCGGTCACCGCTGTTGGCAAGTGCCTCGGCCGGACCGCAGCGACACTTCGCAACCGGGACACCACGCACCATGCCAAGCACCGTCAATCGCGGACCCCGCCAGATCTGGTACGCGTTCATCTGGTCACTCAAGGGCCTGCGCGCCGGCTGGCAGCTGGAGGCTTCGTTCCGGCTCGAAGTGCTGCTGCTAGTGATCATGTTTCCGCTCGGCCTGTGGCTGGGCAACGGTCCGATCGAGAAGGCGCTGCTGGCAGGATCGCTCTTGCCGGTGCCGTCCGCGGAGCTGCTGAATTCCGGCCTCGAAGCGCTGGTCGACAAGTTGTGGACGGGCCACGATGCCACCGCCGGGCGGATCAAGGACATGGGTTCGGCCGCGGTATTCCTGTTGATGATGAACGTGCTGGTGATCTGGATCGTGATCCTCGGTGCGCGCGCAGGAGCGTGGTGATGGACGCCTTGCGTTGGTTGCGCCACTGGTTTCACGCGCCCGCGAGCCTGGCGTTTCCGCCGGAAGCCATGCAGGAAATCCGCGAAGCGGTTGCCACCGGTGAGCACAAGCACGATGGCGAAATCTGCTTCGCGGTCGAAGCCAAGCTGCCGGCGCGCTACCTGTTGAGTGGCCGCCGCGTGCGCGCACGCGCCGAGGGCGTGTTCGCCGATCTCAAGGTATGGGATACCGAGCGCCGCACCGGCGTGCTGATCTACGTGCTGCTGGGCGACTACACCATCGAGATCATTCCCGATCGCGGCGTGGTGGCGCGGGTGCCGGAAGGCTCGTGGGAGCGGATCATCGGCTTCATGAGCGAGCAGTTCCGCAACGAACACTGGAAGGAAGGCGTGCTGGTCGGCATCGAGGCCACGCACAACCTGCTGGAACTCTACCTGCCGCCGGGGCCGGGGCGCCATGAGGCACTGCCCGAGCCGGTGGTGGAGTTGTAGCCAGGATTACGTGCGCGACATGGCGCGCACGGCATTCGCAAGCTCATCAGGCGTGTCGATGGGCGCCTGGCAAGCCATGCCTGAGCACACGTAGGCAGTGCCGGCTTCGCCGCGCGCGATGCGTTCCGCGAGCAGGCCGGGCAGCGCGCCGGATTCGGTGGGCATGATGAACGCGTCGATGCGATCGGCCGCGAGCGTGGCGTGTCGACCACGCGAGGCCTGACGCAACGCGACTTGCCATGCTGGAATCTGCGCGTGCCCGCAACGCACCACGATTTGCGCGCGTGGTTGCGCGAATTCATGCAGTGCACGCAGCATGCTGGTGCAGGCATCCGGATACTGCCGCAGCGCGCCGGCGGCAGCACGCAATGCACGCGCGGCGGCATCGAGGAAACGCGGGTCGCCGACAAGATGGCCGAGCCGCAGCAGCGAGAGGATCGCGATGCCATTGCCATTGGGCAACGCGTCATCGGTCCAGCTGCGGTTGCGCGCGAGCGGGGTCGCATGCTGCGGTGTCGAAAAGCGGAAACCACCGTGCTGTGCGTCTTCGAATTTTCCGAGCAAGGCGTCACCCAGCTCGATGGTCCACGCGAGGGCGTCGGGGTCGAATTCGAGCTGCATCATTTCCAGCAACGCATCCAGCAGGAAAGCGTGGTCGTCGAGGAAGCCCGGTATGCGCGCGGCGGGCGCTGCCACGTTGGCAAACAATTCGCCGTCGATCCAGGCCGAATCGCGTAGCGCTGCCAGTGCGCGTTGCGCCATGCTCGCGCAGCGTGGATCGTCCAGCAGGCGCGCGCTGCGGGCGAGGCCCGAAATCGTCAGCGCATTCCACGCGGTCAGGATCTTGTCGTCGCGCAGGGGGCGCTCGCGGCTTGCACGCGCTGCAGTCAACGCGCGCCGTGCGGCGGCATAATCCGATGCGACGTCGTCGCGCGGCCGGCCGAGTCTTCGCGCCATGTCATCGAGCGGCGCGACGCGCAACAGGTGCCAGGCGTGGCCTTCGAAGTTCGGTGGACTGTCAAGACCGAATGCCGCCACCGCCAGCTCGAACAGGTCGTCCGGCAACGTCGCGCGTACCTGCTCGCGCGTCCACAGGTAGAAGCGGCCTTCGGCGCCTTCGCTGTCGGCGCTGATGGCGGAGTAGAACGCGCCATTGGGTGCCAGCATGTCGCATTCCAGCCAGGCGACGATGCCGAGCGCCGCGGCTTTGGCGGTGTCGCGCGAGCCTGCGTCCGCGCTGGCGCAAGTGGCATGGCGTGCATACACGGGCAGCAACTGCGCGTTGTCGTAGAGCATTTTTTCGAAGTGCGGGATCGTCCAGTTCGCGTCCACGCAATAGCGGAAGAA
>DASSRT010000082.1:0-2297 GCA_035701705.1 Rhodanobacteraceae bacterium | reverse complement strand
CTCGATCTCATGCAAAAGGCTCGCTAGTGTAACGTCAAGTCCCTTTGCCTTCAACTGCTTATAGCGCCTTTCGGCGCGTTCGGCGGGACTTGCAGTGAGGAACACCTTGAACGGGGCATCGGGAAAGATCACGGTACCCATGTCGCGCCCATCGGCCACCAGGCCGGGCGCCTGGCGAAACGCCAACTGTTTGTCCACCAAGGCTTTTCGCACTGCCGGGATGGCCGCGATCGCGGATGCCGCCGCGCCCGCGGTTTCGGTACGGATGGCGTCGGTGGCATCAAACCCGTCGATCAAAACCCGGGTATCGCCGCCATCGCCGGGATCGCGGAATTCGATGCGGGTTTCGGCCGCGCAACGCGCCACCGCTTCGGCATCGTCGAGGTCCAGTTCCCATGCGCCGGCGGCGTACCCGACCGCACGATAGATCGCGCCGGAATCGAGCAGGTGCCAGCCCATCTGCTCGGCGACCGCGCGCGCGATGGTGCCCTTGCCCGAGCCGGAGGGACCGTCGATGGTGAGGACGGGAACACCCGGTGTTCCGGCGGTCATTGCAGCACCGCCGGGTAATGCTGCGCCAGCAAGACGTCATGTGTAACCAACGGTGCTTTCAGCAAAGCCGCGTGGGCCACGATCAATCGGTCGAACGGATCACGCGTGAACCCAAGCGCCAGCGCTTCCAACGCGACGTCGCGGAAGCGTTCACCCGCGATGCGAATCGCCAATTGCGCCTCGAGATCCTTCGCAATCGCGGCCGCCCCTGCCCGCAACCGCCCGATCTCGTGCAGCAATTCCAGTTCCAGCAATACGGCCGGCGACACCACGACCGGTTGGCGGTCGATGGCACGCAGGGCCTTGTTGCCGAGCCCCGCAGTACGACCGTCGTACAGCGCGACCGCGATGTGTGTGTCGAGCATGATCACGACCGCGGGCGCCGACCGGATCTGCGCTTCGCCTGCCATGCCGGTTCCGCGGGTTCGGCCACTTTTGCCAGCGCTTGCCCGCTCCATTGCGCCGGTGACTCGTGCGGATCGAGCGGAGGACCAACCACGACCGACTGTTTGCGCGAACGGATTTTTGCCAATCGCCCTCCGGCGCGATCGTCCACGTCTTCCCGTACCAGCCGCAAGCGCACGCCATGCCGTTCAATCACCAGCGGCTCGCCGGATTCGATCACGCGATCCGCCAACTTGAACAGCCGCTGGCGCAGTTCGGTCAAGGTAACGGTTTCGTGCACGGGGTCGATACCTGGTCAGTATGCATGTACGTACGTACGTTAACAGAACTCCGGGGAAATCGCCAATCCGTGACCCACGCCAACACCCATGCCCCTGTTTCAACCGAACGGATGCTCGATGGAAGGACTTTGTCCGGTGAACCAGTGGCCGCCCTCCGGCGTGGTGAACATGCAGTCTTCCAGCCGCACGCCGAACTCGCCGGGAATATAGATGCCGGGCTCGTCGCTCATGGTCATGTCGTCGACGATGCGGTGCTTGTCGCCCCCTACCGCGTAATACCACTCATGCATGTCCATGCCGATGCCGTGGCCGAGGCGATGGCTGAAATATTTGTAGCCTGGCCCGTAGCCGGCGTTGTTGATGACCCTACGTGCGGCGATGTCGATGTCTTCCATCACACCGCCGGTACGGGCAGCCTTGCGTGCCGCGCGTTGCGCCTTCTGCACGATCGCGAAAACCTTCTTCATCTTGTCGGTGGCCTTGCCCAGCACGAAGGTGCGTGTGATGTCGCTGGTGTAACCGTGCACCTTGCAACCGTCGTCCAGCATCACCACCGTGCCCTCGACGATGTGTTGCGGCTCGATCGAACCATGTGGTTGCGCGGTGTACTTGCCGACGTTGATGCTGGCGAAGCCCTGCACGCCTTGCCGCGCGTAGGCCGCCTGCACCAGGTTGCCGACGTCCATCTGCGTCATGCCCGGCTCGAGTGCCTGCCAGACCGCGTGGTAGGTCGCGAGCGTGGCATCGTTGGCGATCTGCAGCAGCGCCAGCTCGGCCGGCGACTTGACCGACCGGCAGCCACCCGTCACCGGTATCGCACTGGCCAGGTGCGCATTCGATGCAGCCTCGCCGATCCCGTTGGCCATGAAAAACGGCACCTTCTCCTCGATCCCGATCCGGCCATCGGCAATGTGCAGGTCTTTCAGGATCTGCGCAATCTTCCGGTACGGACTTTCGTTCTCCTGCCAGGTACGAATGTCGTGCCCGAAACGGATCTGCTCCAACGCGCGGCTCTTTTCAAAGGCCGGCGTGATGTAGATCGGCTCACCGGAACGGGCC
>DASSRT010000081.1:0-21061 GCA_035701705.1 Rhodanobacteraceae bacterium | reverse complement strand
ACCACCCCGTTCAAGCGCGTCGATCTTCGGCTGCAAGTCCTTGGCAATCACCTCGGGCGTCAACGGCCCGATGTGCTTGTAGCGGATGATGCCTTGCGCATCGATCAGGTAGGTTTCCGGCGCGCCATACACGCCAAAGTCGAGCGCGGTCACCCCGGATTCGTCCGTGATGACCTCGTGGTACGGATCGCCGTGGCGTTGCAGCCACGCCAGCGCGTCTGCGGGCTTGTCCTTGTAGTCGTAGCCGATCAGCGGGATGCCGAACTTGTCGCGGTAGGCCATCAGGGTCGGATGCTCGTCGCCGCAGGCGAAGCACCAGCTGGCGAACACGTTGAGCAGGTACGGTTTGCCCAGCATCGCGGCCTTTGTCAGGCTTTGCGACGGCTGCTTCAGCAGCGGCAGGTTGTAGGCAGGCGCCGGTTTGTCGATGAGCGGCGAGGGTACGAAGCGCGCGTCGTGGCTCTGGTTCCACACGAGGCCGACCACGAAGAACGCCACCAGCACCGCGAACACCAGCAGCGGCACGAAGCGTCCCAGCGATTTGCGCGCCACCGCGTTCACGCTTGCTCGTCCGCAAGTTTGGCAGGCGGCACGGGATCAGGCTCGGCGCGCGCGGCTTCGGGCTCGACCGCGCGCTGCAGCCGGAAACGCCGGTCCAGCACCACCACGAAACTGCCCAGCATCATCAGGATGCCGCCACCCCAGATCCAGCGCACGAAGGGCTTGTCGTACACGCGCAGCGACCACTCGCCGTTGGGGCCGATGCGGTCGCCCAGCGACACGTACAGGTCACGGAAGATGCCGGCCTGGATCGCGGCTTCGGTCTGTACCTGGCCGCCGGCGTAGGTGCGTTTTTGCGGATGCAGCACCACGACCGGCTTGCCGTCGCGGGTGATGCTGACCGTGCCTTGCTGCGCGGTCCAGTTCGGGCCTTGCGTCTCGGTCACGCCGTGGAAGCGGAAGTCGTAGGCGCCGACGTCGACGCTCGATCCGGGCCGCATGCTGACATCCTGCTCGACGCTCATCGAGCGCGTCAGGATGGCGCCCGCGATGAACACGCCGATGCCGAAGTGGGCCAGCATCATGCCGACCATCTCGAACGGATAGCGCTTGCCGGCCGGTGCTTCGCGCCAGCGCTTGATCGCGAACAACGCGACGCCCGCCATCACCCATACCGCCGCGGTGATGCCGAGCAACTGGTAGAACGTGCGCGCGCCCGCGATGAACCCGATGATGCCGGCGGCCACCGCCAGCGCCACGATCTTCAGCAGCGCGCGTGTCCACACTTTCAGGTCTGCCTTGCCCCAGCGCGACAGCGGGCCGAACGGCAGTGCCAGCACCAGCGGCGTCATCAGCAGCAGGAACATCGGCCCGAAGTACGGTGGCCCGACCGAAATGCGGCCGATGCCGAGGGCCTCGCCGACCAGCGGATACAGCGTGCCCAGCATCACCATCGCGCAGGCGACGGTCAGCATCAGGTTGCCGATCACCATCATGGTTTCGCGCGACGCCAGCGCGAAGGACTGGCCGCCGGTGACCTTGGGCGCGCGCAGCGCGTAGAGCAGCAACGAGCCGCCGATCACCACGCCGAGATAAACAAGGATGAACAGGCCGCGGGTCGGTGCGAACGCGAATGCGTGCACGCTGGTCAGCAGCCCCGAGCGCACGAGGAAGGTGCCGAGCAGCGAGAAGGCGAAGCCGAAGATCGACAGCAGCAGCGTCCACGCGCGCAGTCCGCCGCGCTTGTCGGTGATGGCCTGTGCATGGATCAGCGCCGCGCCGATCAGCCACGGCATGAAGGAGGCGTTTTCGACCGGATCCCAGAACCACCAGCCGCCCCAGCCAAGTTCGTAGTACGCCCAGGCACTGCCGGCGACGATGCCGACGGTGAGGAAGCCCCAGGCGACGTTGGTCCACGGTCGCGCCCAGCGCACCCAGGTCGCCTTCAACTCGCCGCCGAGCAGGGATGCGATCGCGAAGGCAAAGGCCACGCTGAAGCCGACGTAACCCATGTACAGCAGCGGCGGGTGGAACGTGAGCCCCGGATCCTGCAACACCGGATTCAGGTCCGCACCGTTGGGCGGCGCCGGCAGGATCCGCACGAATGGATTGGAGGTCGCCACCATGTACAGCAGGAACCCGAACGCCACGAACCCGAGCACGCCGATGACGCGCGCGAAGAACGCTTCCGGCAATTTGCCGCCGAGCGCCACCAGCGCCACCGTCCACAGGTTGAGGATCAGCATCCACAACAACAACGAGCCTTCGTGCGCGCCCCATACCGCGGCGAGGCGGTAGTACCACGGCAGCGTGAGGTTCGAGTTCTGCGCGACGTACGCCACCGAGAAATCGTTGATCCAGAACGCCCACGCCAGCACGCCGAAGGCGAGCGCCACGAACACGAACTGGCCCACGGCCAATGAGCGGCCGGTGGCCATCAAGGGGCGGCTGCCGCGCCATGCGCCGACGATCGGCAGCACGCATTGCAGCGCCGAGAGGATCAGCGCGAGGATCAGCGCCAGCTGGCCGAGTTCGGGGGTCATTGGGACAGCCGGGACCCGGGACTCGGGACCCGGGATCCGATTGCTGAGAGCCGGGACTCGGGACCCGGAACCCGGGACCCGATTTCGTTGAGGGTTTTCACGAGATTCATTTCAGTTCGCCCGACGGAATTTGCTAGTGGGTTTCGTACGCGGATCGTCAGTCAAGACTCACCAATCCTGCAGTTGCTTTTAACGGGTCCCGGGTCCCGAGTCCCGGGTCCCGGCTTCCGGAATTCGGTGCTCTTCCTTGGCCTTGGCGATCGCCTGCGCCACCTGCGGCGGCATGTACGTTGCGTCGTGCTTGGCCAGCACCTTGGTGGCGACGAAGGTGCCGTGCTGCATGCGCCCGGTGGTGATCGTGCTCTGGCCGACGCGGAACAGGTCGGGCAGGATGCCGGTGTATTCCACCGGGATGCTCTGGAAGCGGTCGGTGATCACGAAGTCGGTCTGCAAGGTGCCGGGCACCTTGTGCACGCTGCCTTCGGCGACGATGCCGCCGAGCCGGAATACGCCATCCGCGGGCGCCTTGCCGGCGTCGACTTCGCTCGGCGAATACAGGTAGGTCATGTTCTGCTGCAGTGCGAACACCGAAATCGCCGTGGCGATGCCGACGGCCGCCACGATCACCAGCACCACGATCAGGCGCCGCTTGCGGACCGGATTCATGCCGATGCCTCGGCGCGCGATGCGCGCGTCTTGCGCGACTGCTCGCGCGCGATGCGACCGCGCAGTTCGCGGGTCAGGCGCCGCCGCTTCAGGGCCGGCGCCAGCCAGTCCCATGCGAGCACGCCGAAAAACACTGCGTACGCGGGCCATACATAGGCCGCGTAACCACCCATCGCGAGCCAATGCATCATGGCGTTCGTGCTCCCACCAACTCACGCACCCACTGCTTGCCGCCTTCCAGCGACAGCAGCCCGGTGCGGGCGCGACCGAGGATGCTGGCGAAGTAATACAAGTGTGTCGCCAGCGCCATCACGAGCAGCGGCCACAACATCGCCGGCGCGATCGAGGAATGCCCGAGCAGGTTCACCGTGGTGCCCTGGTGCAGGGTGTTCCACCACTGCACCGAATAGTGCACGATCGGCAGGTTGACGATGCCGACCAGCGCCAGCAGCGAGGCCGCGCGCGCGCCGCGGCGGCGATCCTCGAAGGCGTGGTACAGGCCGATCACGCCGAGGTAAAGGAAGAAGAGGACAAGTTCCGAGGTCAGCCGCGCGCCCCAGGTCCACCAGGTGCCCCACATCGGCTTGCCCCACAGCGAGCCGGTGACGAGCGTGATCAGGGTGAAGGCCGCGCCGATCGGCGCCGATTCCATCGCGATCACTTCGGCCAGCTTCACGCGCCATACCAGCGCGATCAAGCCGGCGACCGCCATGCCGGCGTAGATCGCGAGGCTCATCCATGCGCTCGGCACGTGGATGAAGATGATGCGGTAGGCGTCGCCCTGCTGGTAATCCGGCGGCGCCAGCACCAGCCCGCCGTACAGGCCGATCACCGCGGTCACCACGGCGGCGGCCATCAGCCACGGCCGCAGCTTGCCGGCAAAGCGGTAGAAGTTCGGCGGCGAGCCGAGCCAGTGCATCCAGTGGGGGAGGTAACTGCGGGACATGCTCAGGAAAAACACTTGTCAGCTGGCAAACGCGCCACGGCGGTAGTCATGTTTCAACCGCGATCTTCAGCGCCGCCGCGCATGCCAGTGGCGCCAGCACGATCGCCAATACCAGTGCCGCAGCCAGCCACGCCAGTGGCGCGACGTACGGCATTCCATCCTGCGCGGCAGCCACCGCACCGGCGGCGAAAATCAGCACCGGAACGGCCAGTGGCAACAACATCAAGGCGAGCAGGATACCAGAGCGGCGGGCTCCGGCCGCCAGCGCCGACAGCACCGAACCGAGCAACGCCAGCAACGGTGTCGCCAGCAGCAAGGCCAGCATCAGCACCGGCAGCACCTTGGATGGCAAATCGAGCAGGGCTCCCAACAGTGGCATCACGACGATCAAGGGTAGGACCGTGGTCAGCCAATGCGCGATGACCCGGGTCAAGGCCAGCAGCGCGAGTGGCTGCGGCGCCAGCAGCCATTGTTCCAGCGTGCCGTCGTCGAGATCGCTGCGGAACATCGATTCCAGCGCCGGCAGCATCGCCAGCACCACGATCACCAGCAACACGCCGCCGGCGATACGTCCCAGCAGTTGCGGGTCCGGACCCAGCGCGAACGGAAACAGCGCGGCCACGATCACCGCGTAGAGCAATGGCAGGAACAGTTCACCGCGCCGCCGCCATGCCAGGGTGAAGTCGCGGCGCAGCAGCGCGAGGCACGCGCGCAGGATTCCAGGAGCGGGCGCTGCTGCCGTGAGTAGGGTCGCGGGCTCGTTGGCGGCTTGTTGCACGCTGGCCATCACAGGGTGCCTTGCGCGGGGGGGTACGGGTGCGTGCTTGAAGATGTGCCACGGCATCCCCCCGCCGCTTCGCGGCGACCTCCTTCGTGCCGAAGGGGGTGCGAAGTCATTCCCGATTCGCGGCGAAGGGGCTGGAAGATGCTTCCCCCTTCGCTTGCGAAGGGGGATCGAGGGGGATGGCTTTTGCACCTTCGGCGCGCACGGAGCTGCCGCTTCGCCTGCGCAAGGATGTTGTAACGCACAGGACATGCGGAAGCGTTCATGTCGACAACCGAATGTGGCGCGCGTTCGGATCGGCGAAGCGCACCGCGCCGTGGCTGGTGACCAGCGCTGCGCCGCCTTGCCCACAGTGGCCGGCGATCAAGGCGTTGACCAGGTCGATACCGTGGCGATCGAGGTTGGCGTAGGGCTCATCCAGCAACCAGATGTCGCCCGGCACCAGCAGCAGGCGCGCCAGTCCCACGCGTTTCTTCTGCCCGGCCGAGAGCGTGTGCAGGGGTTCATCCAGCCACGCCGCAATGCCCACGCGTTCCATCACGGAGTCGATCGTCGCGCCGTCGCGCTGGCCGTAGAGGCCAGCGAGGAAGGCCAGGTTTTCGCGCGCGCTCAAGGCTTCGTGCATGCCCGGGCGATGACCGAGCAGCAACGCGTGGCCGTTGCGACTGTCTCGTGAAGCGGCGGCACCGTCAAACCGGATCTCCCCCGAACTTGCCGGCAGCATGCCCGCCAGCACGCGCAGCAGGGTGGTCTTGCCGGAGCCGTTGTCGCCTTCCACCAGCAACGTTTCGCCGCGACCGGCGCAAAAATCCAGCGGCCCGAACACGGGCTCGTCGTCGCGGGCAAACGCGAGCCGGCGGGCTTCGAGCAGTGGCGTGGCGCTGGCGGGGATCGGTGTCATGGCAGGCAACCGCGTATTGTCGTGGCGGCCCGGGACGCTGTCCACGCGGGCGGCGACACTACATCAGTTCGTGCAATTCGGCCGGGCCGTCGCCGATGCCGCGCACCACGCTCAGTTGCCCGAATTGGCGCGCGATCTCGTCGAGCCTGACGTGCGGGATGTCGGGCACGAACAGGCTGCGTTCGCGCCAGTCGCCAGTGCCGACGCCGACGCCACAATGCATGCGGTAGCGGTCGGCCTTCAATTCATCCCGCAGGCGGCGCTGGCGCATCCGGTTGGCCGCGGGTGGCAGCAACACCGCGGCCGGGTTCCAGGCGGTGATGTAGCCCCACGGCGCGTCCGGCCGCGGCAGCAGCACGGCGAGCGATGCGGGCAGTGCGTGCCCGCACCGGATGCTGGCAAAGCCGCCCGCTGGCAGCCGCACGCGGTAGTCGGTTTCGGTCCACGCGCGGCGGATCGATTCGGGCAACGGCATCCGGTCATGCCCCTGTTGGCAACGGCGGGAGTGCTGATCGTACACGCTCCGCGGCGGCGGCGAGGTCGATCTCGTCCAGTCCGGCATGGCCGTCCAGCAACGCGCCCATCAGCGCATCCTGTTGCCGGTCGCGCGCGTTGCAATATGCGTAAGGCCAGGTCGTGAAGCTGACCATGCGGTAGTGCGAGCGGAAGTGGGTGGGGATGCGTTCGGTCAGGGCCGCGGCCAATTCCCGCTTCAGCAGGTAGCGCGGATCGGCCACGCCGTCGCGCATCTCGATGTAGTTGGCCAACGACATCGCGGCGATGGCATCGGCGTTCGGCTTGCGGCGCGCCTCGAATTCGGCGAACACCGCGGCGGCATCATCGGGCTGCGCTGCCAGCAATCCGGCCAACTCCACGGCATCCTCGAAACCCGCGTTCATGCCTTGCCCGTGGAACGGCACGATCGCGTGCGCGGCATCGCCCAGCAGTACCGCCTTGCCGCCGAGGTGCCAGCGATCGAGATACAAGGTCGCCAGTTGCCCGACCGGGTGCGTCGCCCAATCTTCATCGAAGGTCGGCATCAGCGCCAGCGCATCGGCGAATTGATCCTCGAAGAAGGCGCGGGCAGCGGCGACATCCGGCAGGGTTGCGAGGCTGGGGTAGCCGCCTTCAGCCGGCAGGAACAGGGTGACCGTGAAGTTGCCTTCCGTGTTCGGCAGCGCGATGCACATGTAGTTGCCGCGCGGCCAGATGTGCAGGGCATGCGGTTCGATCGCGAAGATGTTTCGTTCCGCGTCCGCGGGGGATGGCACCAGCGCGGGGATTTCGAGTTCCTTGTACCCGTGTCCCAGCGGCTCGATGCGTTCGCCGAGGTAGATCGAGTGCTGCATCGCCGCGCGCAGCGCCGAGCCCGCGCCATCGCAGCCGAGCAGCACGCCGGCGGCGTGCGTGCGGGGGGTGCCGTCCGCCGCGGTCAGCGTGATCGTGTCGTTGGCGAAGTCGGCCCCGGCAAGGCCGGAATCGAAATGAATGCGTGCGCCCGCGCGCTCCGCTGCGTCCAGCAGCAGGATGTTGAGCCCGCCGCGCGACACCGAGCGGATCACCTCGGGGTCATCGAGACCATAACGTTGCAGGTTCACTTCGCCATCCAGCGGATGCACCATGCGCCCGCGCATCATCACCGCGTGTCGCAGCACCGTGTCGGCGAGCCCGGCCTGGCGCAGCGCGTTGAGGCCGCGTTCGGCCAGTGCGAGGTTGATCGAACGGCCGCCGAGGAACCCGTGCACGCGCGGATCGGGCCGGCGTTCGAATACTTCCACCGCGAAGCCGCGCTGTGCCAGCAGGGTGGCGAGCAGCGAGCCGACCAGGCCGGCGCCGATCAACGTCACCCGGGAATTTGCCGCGGAAGCTGTCATGTCCACTTCAACCTGTCGATGGAAACATCACCCTCACCCGGGCGTCTTGCGTCCAGCAGCCGGATCAAGGCATCGCATTCGAGATGGCTGTATTTCCCCATGCCGTGTCCTTCAACCGGCCGCGTAATCGATCACCTTGAGCTCCGCCACCCGCGACAGTTCGCGCACGTTGCGGGTCAACAGCGGCAGTTTGTGTTCGATCGCGCTGGCGGCGATCCACAAGTCATTGATGCCGACTGCCGAGCGGGCTTTGTGCAAGGCGGCATACAACCGGGCGTAGATGGCGAGCGTGGCGTCGGTCGGCAGCGTGAGTGGATACGTCGCAAGGAATTGCTGCACGCGCGCTGCGCTGTGCCCGGCAATGACCGCGCCCGCGAGGAATTCGCCCTTCGCAATCCATGGCAGCGCCAGCACGCTGTCGCTGTTTGCCTCCAGGAAGCGCACTTCCGGGCCGGCCTGCGGCTGGCGCCACAAGCCAATCAGGAAGTTGGTGTCGAGCAGGTAATCCACGTCAGGCCGTTTTCCACGGGTCGCGCCAGCGCTTCGGATCGCGCTGGGCCGCGACGGCTGCCTCCATGAGCTTGGCCTGCTTCGGGGTCAACGGCGGCAATTTGCGGGCGTCCTTGAGCATTTGTGCCGCGGTACCGCGTTTGGGTACGGCCCGCAAGATCACTTTGCTGAAGGAATCCTTGGGCGAGGTCTTGAGCGCCGCAATGCGCTCGTAGGCCTGCTCGGTGAGAGTGATGGTTTTCATGTCTGCATGATAGCACGGCTCGTGTGGTCATGCAGTCGTGTGGTTGGCGTCGCGCCATGCCTGCGCCGCTTCGGCATAGCGCAGGCAATCGGCCCAAGTGTTGTACAGCGGCGCGGGGGCGATGCGCATCACGTCGGGTTCGCGCCAGTCGCCGAGCACGCCGCGCGCGACCATGAAGTCGAAAAGTGATTTGCCGGCGTCACGCCCGGCGCGCACGCGGATGGAAAGTTGCGCGCCGCGCCGGCAGGGTTCGTGTGGCGTCGCGATTTCGAGCACGTCGGCGAGTTGCGATTCGATCAGCCAGGCAAGGTAGGCGGTGAGGCGTTGCGATTTTTCACGCAGGCGCAACATGCCGGCGCGCCGGAACAGTTCCAGCGACACCCGCAACGGCGCCAGCGCGAGGATCGGTGGGTTCGAGAGCTGCCAGCCTTCGGCGCCGCTGGCGGCGTCGAATTCCGGGCGCATCTCGAAACGGGTGGCTTCATTGCGGCCCCACCAACCCTCGAAGCGTGGCAGCTCGGCTTGCGCGTGGCGCGCGTGCACGAAGGCGCCGGCCACCGCACCCGGGCCGGAGTTGAGGTATTTGTACGAACACCACGCGGCGAAATCGCAACCGGCGTCGTGTAGCTGCAGATCGAGGTTGCCCGCCGCATGCGCGCAATCGAAGCCGACGACGCAACCCTGCGCGTGCGCAAGCTTGGTGATCGCTTCGAGGTTGAAAGCCTGCCCGGTGAGATATTGCACGCCCGGCAGCAGCACCAGCGCGATGCGCCGGCCGTGCTCGGACAAGGCGCGTTCGATCGCCTCCATCGAAATCGTGCCGCCGGGTTCGTCAGGGTCGAGTTCGATCAGCGCCTCGCGCGGATCGAAACCGTGGAAGCGGATCTGCGAAGCGGCGAGGTCGCGATCGGACGGAAACGCGTGGCGCTCGATCAGGATGGCGGGACGCTCGGCGGTGGGCCGGTAGAAGCTCACCATCAACAGGTGCAGGTTGGCGGTGAGCGAATTCATCGCCACCACTTCGGAAGGTGCGGCGCCCACGACTTCGGCCAGCGCGTCGCGCACCTCGCGGTGGTAAGGCAGCCACGGATGGCGGCCGTGCAGGTGACCTTCCACGCCGAGGCGTGCCCAGTCGTCCAGTTCGTCCAGCAGCGCCTGGCGCACCCCGCGCGGCTGCAGGCCCAGCGAGTTGCCGACGAGGTAGGTCTGTTCGCCGTCGCCGTGCGGCGGGATCAGGAATTCGTTGCGGAACGCGCGCAGCGGATCGGCGGCGTCCTGTGCGCGGGCCCAGTCCGGATCCGCGCGGAATTCGGGTTGTGCGGGCATCAGCTGGTCCTTTGATCCGTTCCGTTGATTGATGACAAGCTCTCCAACCCTCTCCCTTCGGGAGAGGGGGCCCCGCAAGGGCGGGTGGGGGTTCGGTGTCCGCGTGACGGATCAAAAAAGATGGCCATGCGCGAAGCCGTACCCTCATCCGGCGCTACGCGCCACCTTCTCCCGCGGGGAGAAGGGAAAAGCGACTGACTAATGTTCGATCGCTGTCACGATCGACTGGCAGCCCGCGTCGAAGGTTGCCATCCAGTCCGCGGGTGCGCTGGCGGGGCGCACGCAGCGTACCTGGATCGCGAGGTTGGACCGGTACGCGTAGGTTTCGCTGTAGGCGTTCTTTTCGTGATTCTCGCTGGCGGTGTAGCGCATGCTGGACGTGCTGCCCGGGGAACTGACCGCGGTGTAGCCCGGCAGTTTGCGCGCGCGCGCGGTGCCGGCATTCAGGAACGTCTGGAAGCCGGCGAGACCGTCCACCTGCTCGGTGGTGACGGTGATGCGCGCCAGAGCATTGCTGTCGCCGGGAATCTTCACCTGCAAGGCGACGAACTGGCGCGTGCCGTCGGCCTTTTCCATCAACAAAGGCCACACGTCCGGCGCGGAAAACTTCACCGTGCCATTGGCCAGCGAGTAGTCGGCCGCGAACGCGGACGGTGCGAGCGCCAAGGCACAGGCGCCGAACAGCGCCAGCAGCAAGGACGTCGTCTTCCCCCTTCGGGACGAAGGGAGATCGAGGGGGATGTTGCTGCCGCGGATGCATCTCGCCGCGCTGCGCGCGACCCGCTTCCGTTGGAAGGCGTTTGACTTGGTGAGATTCATGTGGCCTCCGAGGGAGCGGTGAAACGTTGTTTGGGCAACCCCAGCCATTCCAGCGCGGCGCCGTGGAACATGCGGTCGCGCTGTTTCGGCTGCAGGTCGAGGGCGTCGATGCCGCTGCCAGGTTGTTGTTCGCCGAGCGGGAACGGATAGTCGGTGCCCAGCATCACCCGGTCTTCGCCGACCACGTCCAGCAGGTAGCGCAAGGCTTGTGGATCGTGCACCGCCGAATCGAAGAACAGGCGCGGGAAGTATTCCCGTGGCGCGCGTGCGTTGTCGAGGGCGACGAGGTCGGGGCGCATGCGGTAGCCGTGCTCGATGCGGCCGATGGTGAACGGAAACGAGCCGCCGCCATGCGCGAACGCGATGCGCAGGTTCGGCAGGCGTTCGAGCACGCCGCCGAAGATCAGCGAACAGGCCGCACGCGATTGCTCGGCCGGCATCCCGACCAGCCACGGTAGCCAGTATTTCGGCATGCTGTCCTTGCCCATCATGTCCCACGGGTGGATCAGGATCGCGGCACCGAGGTCGGCCGCGGCTTCGAAAAACGGGAACAATTCCTCGGCGTCGAGGTTCCAGTCGTTGACGTGCGAACCGATCTGCACGCCCTGCAGGCCCAGCTGGTCGACGCAGTGTTCCAGCTCCTCGATCGCGAGGCGCGGCGATTGCAGTGGCACCGTGCCGATACCGGCGTAGTGGCGCGGATACTGGCGGCAGACTTCGGCGGTGTGGATGTTGAGGTGGCGGTGCAGCTCGCGTGCCTGGTTGGGTTTCGCCCAGTACGAGAACAGCACCGGCACGGTCGAGATCACCTGCACGTCGACGCCCAGCCTGGCGCATTCGTCCTTGCGGAATTCGGCGTCGAACGAGTTCTGCCAGACCTCGCGGAAGAACTTGTTGCCGCGATAGATGCGGTGGCGGCCGTCGGTGTTCACCATCACAGGAAAGCGTGCGTCGCCGTATTTTTCGGCGAGGTTGGGCCACTCCGGCGGCAGGATGTGCGAATGGATGTCGATCTTGAGCATGCTGCAAGTATAGAGCTTGGGTTCGTGAAATCCCGCCTTGCGCGAAAGGCCATCCCCCTCGATCCCCCTTCCTGCGGAAGGGGGAGGACAAGCATGGGGTTTCGCGATGCCATCACCCGCTTCGGAACGAAGGGGGTCGCGCAGCACGCGGGGCAATGCCGTCACGCGATGCGAAGCACATCCCCCTCGTCGCGCTTCGCGCGCTCCGCCCTTCCTGCGGAAGGGGGAGGACAAGCGTGAAGCCTCGCGATGCCATCACCTCCTTCGGAACGAAGGGGGTCGCGCAGCGCGGGGGGCGATGCCGTCACGCGATGCGAAGCACATCCCCCTCGTCGCGCTTCGCGCGCGTTCGCTCGCTCCGCCCTTCCTGCGGAAGAGGGAGGGCAATCATGAAGCCTCGCGATGCCATCACCCCCTTCGGAACGAAGGGGGTCGCGGGTCGAAGACTCGCGGGGGGATGAGAGGCGCATGCCGGCGCGAAATGCGGCATCATGGGGGAATTCGGCGGTGGGGGGGCTGCGGTGGGAGATTTCTGGCGGCGCTTGCAGCAACGCAAGCTGGTGCAATGGGCGCTGGCGTGGGTGGCGTTCGCCTTTGCGCTGCTGCAGGCCGCCGACATCGTGGCGACACGCTTCGACTGGTCGCCGTCGATCGAGCGTTACCTGATCCTCGCGTTGGTGCTCGGGTTTTTCGTGGTGCTGGTGCTGGCGTGGTACCACGGCGAGCGCGGCATCCAGCGCGTGGGTGGCACCGAGCTATTGATCATTGCGCTGTTGCTTGCGATCGGTGGTGGGCTGATCTGGCGCTTCGGCGCAGCGGCGCACCCGTTGCCTGTCGCGAGTGCGGCAGCCGGTAGCCCGGGTGGAGCGAAGCGTAATCCGGGAACGTCATCCAATGCCGCCCCGATTGTCGCCGCTGGCGCGGCTGCATCCGCGCAACAACCCGCCGCCAGCATTCCCGCAGAATCGGTCGCGGTGCTGCCGTTCACCAACGACAGCGGCGCTGCGGACCAGCAGTATTTTTCGGACGGATTATCCGAAGACCTGATCAACGCGCTTTCGCAATTCCAGGGCCTGAAAGTCATCAGCCGCAATTCGGCGTTCCAGTTCCGCAACTCGAAGGATTCCAGCGCGGTGATAGGGCGCAAGCTCGGCGTCGCGCACCTGCTGGAAGGCAGCGTGCAGAAGCTCGGCGACGAGGTGCGGATCAGCGCGACGCTGGTGAACGCCGCCGACGGCAGCGTCGCCTGGTCGCAGCAGTACGACAAACCCTACAAGGATCTGTTCGCGTTGCAGGATGCGATCACCAAGGCCGTGTCGGGCGCCTTGCAGGCCAGGCTGCTGACTGCGCCCGGTGCGGTGGTGCAGAGCGACCGGCCGCCAAGCGGCAACCTGGATGCCTACGCGGCCTACCAGCACGGCATCGCCTACAAGGCGCTCGTCACGGAAGCGGGCGATCATCAGGCCGTAGACGCTTTCACGAAGGCAATCCGTTTCGATCCGAAATATGCGGCAGCCTATTCGCAGTTGTCCTTCACTTGGGTAGATCTTGCCGACCAGTTCGTTACCGGCGGTGTGCAAATACAACAGGCGAACACCGAAGCGCGCAAGGCGGCGGATGTTGCGCTGAAGCTCGATCCCGACTCCTCGCTGGCCCACCAAGCGCGTGCAAACGTGCTTCAGTACGTGGACATGGACTGGGCCGGTGCCGAGACCGAAGCCGAGCGCGCCCTGCAACTGGCGCCCAATGACGCAGCGGCGCGGTTCAACCTGGCGCGAATTCTGGCCTCCCTGGGCCAGAACCGGCGTGCGGTGGATCTGACTCGGCAAGCCCTGGCCAACGATCCGCGCCATGCCCTTTGGTACAGCTGGCTGGGTATGAACCTGGCCGCGTTGGGGCAACTTGACGAGGCAGAGCGTGCGATCGAAACCGCGATCACGCTACAGCCCGGCGCCGTGCGCAACCGCGAGCGACTCTCAATCATCGAAATTCTGCGTGGCGATCCGAAAGCGGCACTGGTCTCGGCGCAAAAGGAACTATGGCCGTGGCACGATATCGCCGTCACATTGGCCTTGCAGGCCGGCACCAACCGCGCCGCCGCCGATGCTGCACTGAAGAAGCTTATCGCAGGGTATTCGCGCGGTGCCCCCTACCAGATTGCCGAAGTCTACGCGCTGCGCCGCGATCCCGACAACATGTTCAAGTGGCTGGATCGCGCCTGGACCAGCCACGATCCCGGTATCGGCTACCTGCTCATGGATCCAATCATCCTGCGCTACCGCGACGACCCGCGTTTCGCCGCGTTCTGCAAAAAGGTCGGCCTGCCCGACACCACCGATGCCGTGGCAATGAAGTGATTGGCTCCTCCCCCTTCCGCAGGAAGGGGGATTGAGGGGGATGCGCTTTCGCGTCACGCGACGACATCCCCCCGCGCCTGCGACGCGACCCCTTCCTGTCGGAAGAGGGCTACGCGGCGTCAACGGCGCTGCAGGGCGTGCGCCACCGAATCGATGGCATCGACGATGCGGTCGCTGGCGTCGAGCAGGGCGGTGTCCCACGTGGATGGGATGCCGCCGCCGCGTGGTGCCAGTATCCGTGCGAGATCTTGCTGGCGCACGCGCAATTGCCATCCCTCCGTCACGGGCGGACGGCCTTCACGCAAGGCCGCGGCGCATTCGGTGAGCGCCGCCGTGCATGCGCTGGCGAATCGCGCGCTGGCATCGATATCGCCATGGTTGCCGGACGGAGCGCGCGACGCTTCCAGCAGCATCGCCACCCGTACGCAACGGTTGGCCTGCGCGACCAGTGCCTCGGCGCGCGGCAGGTTGGCGCGGCCGGACGGTTCGACGCGCAACCTTTCGAGCGAGGCTTGCGCTTCGCTGCGCGCAGCGCGGGCGGCGACGCGGGTCTCGCGCAGGGCGCGTGCATCACCCTGCAGTACCGCCGCGAGGTAATCGCGATACGCGTCGAGCATCCGCGCCAGCGCTTCGCGTTCGCGGCCGCGTTCCCAGGTCGGCCACGCGAGGTAGGCGATGAGCGCCAGCGCGCTGCCGAGCACGGTATCCAGTGCGCGCGCGTGCACGGCGGTTTCCGGCGGGATGCCGTAGAACGACAGCAGGATCACCACGAGGCCGGTCAGGCACACCACGGCGATGCCGTAGTGCACGATTGCGAGTTCGCGATAGGCGAAGCACAACACGGCCATCAGCGCGAGCGCGATCCAGAAGTTGCCGACGCCGACGAAGTGCAGCGCGATGGTCGTCAGCAGCAAGCCGCCGAGGGTGCCGGCGACACGCAGCAGGCCGTAGCGCCAGGTGGCGCCGAAGTCCGGTTTCAGCACGATCGCGACCGTCATCGGCATCCAGTAGCTGCGCGACAGTGGCAGCCAGCCCGCCAGCAGCAAGGCGATCAGGATGCAGGCGCTGCAGCGCAGGGCGTGGCGGAACGCCGGAGAGCCGAGGCGCAGGTTGGCGCGCAGTACCTGCAGCGGACCGGCCGGACGCAACGCGACCGGCAGGCGCAGTTCGGCGGATTCGGCACGGATCTCGCCGCGGCTGCCGGCAGTGTCGGCGTTGCGCAGCGCGGCACGCAGCTGGCCACCCAGTGCGGCAAGGTGCGCGCTGCCGATGTCGTGGGCCGGGTCCGGCGCACCGGCTTCGTGCGCGCTGGCAGCATGTGCGAAGTCGGCGATCGCTTGCGTGGCGTCGGGTGGTTCGGCCTTGTCCAGTGCGGTGGCGATGGCGGCGAGCACCTCCGCTGCCGAAGCACGCGCGCGTTGCAGCGTGGCGTGTTCCGCGTCGTTGGTGGCGAGCGCCTGCTGTTGCGCGAGCGCGAACAGTTCGAGACGGATGCGCTCTGCCAATTCGGTGAGCACGCGGAACGCTTCCACCGCGCGACCGCGGGCGCGGCCGCTGCCGTACAGTGATTCGTGCAACTCGTTCAGGGACGGCGGCAGCGCGATGGTCGCGTTGGCCGCGACCTCGCGGCCTGCATTCGCGGCGAGATCGCGAAAGACCGCCGCCAGCGCCATTCGCTCGGGGTGATAGCGCTGCAGTGGCCACGCGGCGATCGCGGCGACGGCCTGCAGCAACCCGCCGCCGAAGATCAACGCGGCGATCGGCAGCGCCTTCGTCGCCGGCATCGGTTCGGCGCCGAGGATGATGAGCAGGATCATGCTGATGAGACCGGCGCGCGTCGCGTGCGGACCCACGGCCACCAGCAGCGCCGCCGCAAAGCTCCACAGCGTGGCCGCGGTGAGCAACGCGCCGCGCCATTGGCCCAGCACCGCACCGGCCCACGCGGCGACGCCCGCGGCGAGTGCCGCCAGCAGCAGGCGTTGCAGGCGCAGGCGGTACGGGCCGGGCTGGTCGGCGAACATCGTCACCAGCGCGCCGGTGCCGATGGCCAGACCAATTTCGAGCCGGCCGAACCACGCGCCGACGGCGAGCGGCACAACGATCGCCGCGGTGTTGCGCAACGCAACCACGACCGGCACGTTGCGCCGGCTGGTTTGCAGCAGGGCGTGCAGCAGCGGGTGGCGTTGCAGGCGCGCGGCAGTATTCATCCCGCGATTGTGCCTGCGTTGCGCCCAGTCGTGGCCGGTGTCGGCCAGGCGTTGCAGGCGCTTGCGCGCCGGTTCGACGTCGAGTTGCTCGCCCGCCAGCCAGGTGTCGTCGTAACAGGTGTTGGCGTAGCGCTCGCCGCCATCGCAGATCAAGGTCATGACCGGACCGGTTTCGCTGGCGGCCTTCAATTCGGACATCAGTCGCAAGCTCAACTGTTGAAAGCCCCTCTCCCGGAGGGAGAAGGGAGAAAACTGGTTGACGATCAGCGCCAGTCAGGTCCGGCGATGGCATGCACCACGCTTGCAATCAACGCATTCGCAGTTTACGGTTGCCTGAAACCCGTATCGGCGCACGCAGGGGAGCCCCGCATGATTCGAGTTGTATTGGTCGACGACCACGAACTGGTGCGCTCGGGCTTCGCGATGATCCTGGCGGGGCAGCCTGATATCGAGATCGTGGGCGAGGCCAGCAACGCCGAAGACGGGCTGCGACTGATCCGCGCGCAGAAACCCGACGTCGCGCTGATCGACGTGCACATGCCCGGCATGAGCGGAATCGAATTGACCGAGCGCGTGCAACGCGCGGAGCTTGCGACCCGCATCGTGATCCTGACCGTGGTGCAGGATGCGCATTTCCCGCGGCGCCTGCTGCAGTCGGGCGTGCTCGGTTACCTGACCAAGGGCTGCCCGGCCGAGGAGTTGCTGCAGGCGGTACGCGCGGTCGCGCAGGGACGACGTTATCTGGATGCGGGCGTGGCGCGCGAGATGGCACTCGCCACGGTCGGCGGTGATGAGTCGCCGCTGGAATCGCTGTCTTCGCGCGAGCTGGAAGTGGCGATGATGCTGGCACGTGGCCTCGCGGTGAACGCGGTGGCCGAGCAGCTGCACCTGAGCGCCAAGACGATATCCACCTACAAGCAACGGTTGTTCGAGAAGCTCGGTGTCACCCACACCATTGCGCTGGCGCAACTGCTGTCGACACACGGGCTGTTGGACGAGCCGCACGCGCAGGCCTGAACCGCGCCGGACCCTGAACTTGTCAGCAGGTTGTTGAAAAAGTGCCTTCCTGCACTTTTTCAACGCGCCGAGTCCGGCGCATGTCCGGACTCGGCTTCGCCGGATCAAGCACCAGTCGTGCTTGATCCGCGGCGGGCCATCCATGGCCCGCTCCAACAGGTTGTCTTTCAACACCCTGTCAGTGCGTCGCGTCGGCGTCGTCGAACAAAAACCGTTGCATTTCCGCGGCGAGGAACTTGCGGGTGCCGGGATCGAGCGGTGACAGCCGGTTCTCGTTGATCAGCATGGTCTGGTGTTGCAACCATTCCTGCCATGCCGGTTTGCCGATGTGTGCGTGGATGCGCTGGCCGAGTTCGCCCGGCCACGGCACGCGCTCCAGACCCTCGGTCTCGCGCTGTTGTTTCTGGCAGAAGACGGTGCGGGTCATGGCGAGAGCAGTTTCCTGACGGGGGCGGGAATGCCCATTGTCGCGAGCTGTGCCGCCGAGCACCAGCGCGTGCCGGAAGCGTCCGCGACCGCCGGGTGCGCTTGCACGCCGCGCCATTCGAGCGGCCTCGCGCGCAGCTTGAAGTGGGTGAACGCGTGACGGACTTCCGGCAGCTCGGTGGCGGTGAGGCCATCGACGTCGGCAAGTTGTGTTGCCAGTGCCGTCGCGGCGCGTGCATCGCGCGCTTCCGGCAGGCTCCACAGGCCTGGCCACACGCCTTGGGGCGGGCGTCGTTGCAACAACACGCGGCCGCGGCGGTCGCGCAACACAATCAATATTGTTTGGCGTTCCGGCATGGCCCGCGCAGGGCGCGCCTGCGGCAGTTCGTCGACCAGGCCAGCGCGGCGGGCAACGCAGCTGCGCGCCTGCGGACAGATGTCGCAGCGTGGCTTGGCGCGCGTGCACACGGTGGCGCCGAGATCCATGATCGCCTGCGTGTAGTCGGCGACCCGCGCAGTCGGGGTGTGGGCGTCGGCGTGTTGCCACAGTGCGTTCTCGACGACGCGTTCGCCCGGCCAACCGCGCACACCATGCCACCGGCAGAGCACGCGCCTGACGTTGCCATCGAGGATCGCGTGACGCTGGCCGTGCGCCAGCGCGAGGATGGCGCCGGCAGTGGAACGACCGATGCCGGGGAGCGCCGCCAGCGCGTCGAAGTCGCGCGGCAATTCGCCGCCGTGGGCGGTCATGCACGATCTTGCCGCGGCATGCAGGTGGCGCGCGCGGCGGTAGTAGCCGAGCCCCGACCACAGTGCCAGCACGCGATCCTCGTCGGCATCGGCGAGTGCGCGCAGATCCGGCAGCGCGCTGACGAAGCGTTCGAAATAGGCGATCACGGTCGCGACCTGCGTCTGTTGCAGCATTACTTCGGAGACCCACACGCGATAGGGCGTGCGTGGATGCTGCCAAGGCAAGTCGTGGCGCCCGCTGTCGTCGTACCAGTCGAGCAGGCGGCGCGCGAAGGTGTCCACGCGTCAGTGCGCAGCCGCGGGGGCGGATGCTGCGGGTGCGCTCGACGCGCTGGTGGCTGGCGCAAGGTCGGGGTGGGATTCGATCTCGATGCCGCTGGCCTGCAACCAGCCGAGGTCGAGCTTTTGCACCGTGGCGGTACCCGTGAACGGTGTCGGCATCGGTGCCGGGACCGGCGTGGTCGCCAGCAGCCGTTGCCACCAGTCGGCGAACGCAGCCGGCTGCAGATGCAAGTCGGCCTGGGCGTCGGCGCCATCGAGCTTGATGGCGATCGTCAACGGCGTCGTGCCTTTTGGCGGCGCGACCGCAATGCTGATCGCGTCCGATACCGGTGGCGCGGGCGCCGCTACCACGGCCTGCGCGCTCGCGACCGGTTGCGCGCTCGCCACTGGCTTGCCGGTGGTGGCAGGCGGCGCGGGCAGCAGCGAGGCGTGTTGCAGGGAACCGGACAGATTGAGGGCCAGCGCTTCGCCACCCCGCCAGCTGCCGCGGCCGTGCAGTTGCAACGACACGCCGCCTGCGGCCGCGAGCTTCAGGCTGATTGGCATGAAGGTGATCGCGCCGTCGCGCGGGGCCGACGGCACCGTTTCGAGGCTTCCGGTGAAGGCTTGCCCTGCCTTGCCGCGGGCGGACGCGTCCAGCCGGAAAGGTTGCCCCGGCGCCAGCGAACCGGTATCGACGCTGACTCCGAACAGCAACGGCTTCCCGTGCGCCAACAGCGTGCCCTGGCTCAAATGGATGCCGGCGGTGACGGTCGGCAGGCGCGGTGGCCCGGCGCGGTGCGGCAGGCGCGCCAGCAGCGTCTTCAGTTCATCCAGATCCACGCGCGGCGAATCGATGTCGACCCGCTCGATCGCGGGTTCGCCGCGCAGCAGCGTGCGCCACGGCACCACGATGGTTGCCGCGTCCGCTTGCAGCAGTGGCGTGCCGGCGCCGGCATTGCTGAGGGTGATGCCCTCAAGCTTCACGCCGGGATGCGGAAACAACATGGGCTCGGCGGGCGACTGCAGCTTCAGCGAAAGCCCGACGGCGGACAGGTCGCCCTCCAGCATGTTGGTGAAGCGCTGCGGTTGCAGCAGCGACCGCACGTGGATCACCAGGGCCGCGACCAGCACCAGCAGCACGGCGACGACCGCCACGGCGATCCAGCGCAAGCGGTGCCGCCGCATTGGCGCGGGCACAGGCATGCCTCAGCCGGCCGCGGGCAGCAGGCCGTCCACGAACGCCCCCGCGTCGAATGCACGCAAGTCTTCGGCCCGTTCGCCCAGACCCACGTAGCGGATCGGCAATTCGAATTCGCGCGCCAGCGCAAACACCACGCCGCCCTTGGCGGTGCCGTCGAGCTTGGTCACGGCGAGACCGGTGACGCCGATGGCCGCCACGAACTGGCGTACCTGGCTGATCGCGTTCTGGCCGGTGGTGCCGTCGATCACCATCAGCACTTCATGCGGTGCGGTGGCGTCGAGCTTGGCGAGCACGCGCCGGACCTTGGCCAGTTCTTCCATCAATCCCGAATGGGTGTGCAGGCGTCCCGCAGTGTCGGCGATCAAGACGTCGTTGCCCTGCGCCTGCGCGCGTTGCGCGGCGTCGTAGATCACGCTGGCGGAATCGGCACCCTGGCCCTGCGCGCAGACCGGAATGCGCAGGCGGTTGCCCCATTCCTGCAATTGCGCGACCGCGGCGGCGCGGAACGTGTCGCCCGCCGCCAGCAGGACGTCGCGGTGCTCCTGCTGGTAATGGCGCGCCAATTTGCCGATGGTGGTGGTCTTGCCGACGCCGTTCACGCCGACGACCAGCACCACGAACGGCTTGTGGCCACCGATTTCCAGTGGCTTCGCGACGGGCTCCAGCAGCGCCAGCAGGCGCGCGTGCAGGGCGTCGCGCAGTTCGCCGCCGTCGGCGAATTCGCGCTTGTGCATTCGTCGACGCAGGTCTTCGATCAGCTCGTTGCTGGCGGTGATGCCGACGTCGGCGGACAGCAGGGTGGTCTCGAGTTCATCCAGCAACTCGTCGGACAACACCGGATTGCGCGCGAACAACGATGACAGGCCGCGCGCGAAACCGCTTCCGGACAGGCGATCGCGCCAGCTGCGCTTGCCACGGGCCGGGGCAGCGTCGAGGTCGTCGGCACTGTTGGCAACGTTGGGCAAGTTCGGCTCGCGCCAGCGGTTCATGGACGGTTGCGCGTGCGCTTCCGGCGCGCCTTGCGCCGGCGGGTCGGCCAACGCGGTGTCAGGTTCGATCGCTGGCGAGGGCGCGCCGGTGGGCGCGGCGGCGCGCTGCTTGCCGGTGAGCTTGCCCCAAAGGTTCGGCATCTTGTTCACGCACTGGAAACGGGTAGGGCAAAATGCTAACACCCGCTTCCCAACGCCAGCCGTATGAATCAGCG
>DASSRT010000080.1:0-5925 GCA_035701705.1 Rhodanobacteraceae bacterium | reverse complement strand
AGACGACGCGGACAATGACAGGGATGTCGTTCCAGACGACACGACGACAATGGATCCCGCCCCGCGCCGGGATGACGGCGCGGGTTTCTGCCGCACAGGCGAGCGGAACCCCCTTCCAGAGAGGCTCGCCATCCCCCCGATGCTGCGCATCGACCCCCTTCGTGCCGAAGGGGGTGACGGTCCCTATTCGCGCCGTGAGACGACGCGGAGAATGACAGGGATGTCGTTCCAGACGACACGACGACAATGGATCCCGGCCTGCGTCGGGATGACGGCGCGGGTTTCTGCCGCACAGGCGAGCGGAACCCTCTACAAGCCCCTCGCAGCCTCGGCGACTGCGCGAAACAGCGCGCGACCCTTGTTCATCGTTTCTTCCCACTCGGCCGCGGGATCGGA
This sequence comes from Rhodanobacteraceae bacterium, assembly GCA_035701705.1. Classification (GTDB taxonomy): domain Bacteria; phylum Pseudomonadota; class Gammaproteobacteria; order Xanthomonadales; family Rhodanobacteraceae; genus 66-474. The sequence continues at coordinate 5,529 of DASSRT010000080.1, read as the reverse complement.
GTCGTGCACGATGCCGGCGCCGGCCTGCACGTGCAGCTTGCCGTCCTTGATGACCGCGGTGCGGATCGCGATGGCGGTGTCGGCATCGCCCCACCAGCCGATCCAGCCGATCGCGCCGGCGTAGATGTTGCGCTTGAAGGGCTCCATCTGCTGGATGATTTCGATGGCGCGGATCTTCGGCGCGCCCGAAAGCGTGCCGGCCGGGAAGGTGGCGCGCAACACGTCCATGTAGCTGGTGCCCGGGCGCGCGATGCCCTGCACCTGCGAGACGATGTGCATCACGTGCGAGTAGCGTTCGATCGCGAAGGCATCGCTGACTTCGACACTGCCGATCCCGCTGATGCGGCCGATGTCGTTGCGGCCGAGGTCGATCAGCATCAGGTGTTCGGCGCGTTCCTTGGGGTCGGCCAGCAGTTCGCGCTCCAGCGCGGCATCGTCTTCCGGCGTGGCGCCGCGCCGGCGCGTGCCCGCCAGCGGTCGCACGACCACCTTGCCGTCCTTGAAGCGGGCGAGGATTTCCGGCGAGGAGCCGACGATCTGGGTATCGCCGAGATCGACGAAGTACATGTACGGCGACGGATTCAGCGCGCGCAGCGCGCGGTACACGTCGACCGGCCGCGCGCGGAAGCCGATGCTCAGGCGTTGCGAGGGCACGACCTGGAAGATGTCGCCGGCGCGGATGTACTCCTTGCAGCGCTCGACCATCGCCTCGAATTCCGGCTTGGTGAACGATGACTTGAAATCGCTCTCGTCGAGCGGAATGCCCTGCGCGAGTTGCGGATAGCCCGCGCCGCCCTGGCGCAGGCGATGCGCGAGTGCGTCCAGCCGACGCTGCCCGCGCGCCCACGCGTTCGGCTCGGCCGGGTCGGCGTGCACGATCAGGTACAGGCGCCCCTTGAGGTTGTCGAACACCGCGACTTCCTCGGCCAGCATCAGCAGCACGTCGGGCGTGCCGAGCTCGTCGGGCGCATCGAAGTTGGCCAGCCGCGGCTCGACGTAGCCGACCGTTTCGAAGCCGAAGTAGCCGACCAGTCCCCCGGTGAATGCGGGCAGGTCCGGGAGTTGCGGCACGCGGAACTCGGCGCGCAGTTTTTCGACCTCCGCCAGCGGATCGGCGACGTCGCGCGTGTCGACGACCACGCCGTCCTCGATCACGCTCAACGCGTGTGCACGGAAACTGAAGACGCGCCGCGCCGGCAGGCCGATGATCGAATAGCGGCCCCAGTTGGCGCCGCCGTCCACCGATTCGAACAGGAAGGTGTACGGCCCGTCGGCCAGTTTCAGGTACACCGAGAGCGGCGTGTCGAGGTCGGACAACACCTCGCGCACCAGCGGGATGCGGTTGTGACCCTCGCGCGCGAGTTCGTCGAACTGTGCCTGATCAATCACACGCCAATTCCTTCAACGAAGTCGCCCCACTCGAAGCGGCTTTTGTGAATAGTCAGGCCATGGAAGGCCGTTCTGGTCCCACACAACGTGAGGATATTTTGAAAAGCCGGGCACTCCATGATGCAGCGTTCATGGACGAACGCAAGACTATTCCCGCCGCATCCCGGGCAAGTCCAGCTCGAAGGTGACGCCATCGTCGACGTTGCGGGCGGTCACCTTGCCCTGGTGCAGTTCCGCCACCAGCCGCACCACGTACAGGCCCAGGCCGAGGTGCGGCGTACCCACGCGCGTACCGGTGCCGCGCACGCTGACCAGCGAATCGAACAATTGTCCTTGCATCGATTCGGGCAGGTGCGGCCCGCGGTTGGTGACGATGATGCGCGCGCCCTCGCCGGTGCCGGCTTCGAGCACGATGCGGATCCAGCCATCCGGCGTGGTGAACGAAAGTGCGTTGTCGAACAGCTTGTCGAGTGCCTGCGCGATCAATTCGGGCACGCCGTACAAGGGCACCGGTTCGTCCGGCACCAGGCATTCCAGCGAGCGCGGCGCCGCCAGCGGGCGATAGGCCTCGGCGCAGCCGCGCACGACTTGGGCCAGGTCCATGTCCTCGCCGTCGGCCGAGGCGATCGCGCGCTCCATCCGGCTGGCTTCGCTCATCGCCCGCACGATGGTGCCGATGCGGGCCGTGCCATCGCGCGCACGCGCGAGATACGGCTGCGCCGCGGGCGGCAACTCGGCCGCATGTTCGAGGTTTTCCAGCGACGAGCGCACGATCGCCAGCGGCGTGTTGAGCTCATGCGACAGGTTGGACGCCAGCTTGCGCAGGTATTCGGTGTAGGTGCCGATCGACTCCAGCAATCGCGACAGGCTGCGCGCGAGATCGCCAAGCTCGTCGCGATCCTCGACCAGCGGCAAGGCCGCCAGCGCGAGGCCATCGTGGTGTTGCGCGCGCTCGGCGGCGTCGCGCAGGCGCCCGATGCGCAACGACAGCCAGGTCGCGAACGCGAACAGCACGGCGCCCGCAATCACCAGCACCGCGATGCTGGCCAGCACCAGCCCGAGCAAGGCCCGGTTGGTGAGCAGGGGCAGCGCCTGGCTGGATTGCTCCAGCACCAGCGCGCCGCGTTTTTGTCCGCGCGCATCCAGCGGCACCGCCACCGTCAGCACCACGCTGCCGGGAACGTCGCCGCCGCGCCAGATCGCGGTGGCATGTCCATCCAATGCCTGCTGCACGTCGGGCGTCGACAGCCGCGGGATGTCGCGCGGCAGGTGCTGGCGCTGGTCGAGCGTGGGCACCACCAGCAGGTCCGACAGCACCCGTTGCAGCCACGGGAAACGGCTGTGCTTGGGCGCTGGTGTGTCGAGCATGCTGCCGCCTTCGCCCACCACCCAGCCGTCGGCGCTGAGCAGGCGCACGCGCACGCCGCTCGGCGCCAGTTGCGTGAGATCGTTCGACAATGCCGGCGCGAGGCTGAGCAACGGCCGCAGGTCGGGCTTGCCGCCATCGAAGCGGGTCGGTGCCTGCGCATCGAATACACCGATGCCCAGATGATCCGGCGCCTGCGCGCGCGGAATCCGCAGCTCGATCTGGTAACCCTTGGCGTCGTTCAGCCATTGCCCGCTGATCTGGTCGGGCAGCCCGTGCACGCGCGCATCCAGCGGGCGCGCCAGCACTGCGCCGGATGACGCGCTGGCAATGAGATAACTGCGCTGCCGATTGCCGCGCACCAGTTCCAGCACCACGTGATCGGCCTCGATGGCCGCGGCGGCGTGCGCGTCCAGGCGCGAGCCGATGCCGGTGTCGTCGTTGACCTGCATGCGCATGTACATCCACGCGGGATCATCCGCCAACTGCACGGTGACGCCGTCCCACGGCTGCTGCGCCCACTTCGCCAGCGGCGCCCAATCACGGCCGTTGCCGTCGATGACGATGGGCTGGGTCGCGGCCTGCACGTACCAGCCCTTGTTCTCGGTGGGCATGTCGGCGCCGATCGCGACCAGCCCGCGATCCAGCGCGAACGCGATCGCCAGCAGCGCCTGCTCCTGGCTGTTGCGCAGCAGGTGCTCCATCTGCCGCACGTACAGCCACCCGGCCCACGGCAAGGCCAGCGTGGACAGCGCGACCAGCAGCAGTTTGCGGCGCAACGTCAAATCGAAATTCCTCACTCACTGGCGCGGGAGCGCGGAGCGCAAAGCGTCGCGAGCGAAGGCAGATTGCGCGACGCCGGAGCGCAGCAAGCGGAGCGTACACGATGTGAGCATTACTCGCCGCATCCTGCGGCTCGCCCTCCGCGCCATTCGCTTCGCGAATGTTCGCTCCGGCATCCTGCCTCCGCAGTGCGGGCACCGCCGGCGCAGGACGGTGCAACAGATGGCCAGGATCGAAGCCGCTGTTGTGGAAAGTCAGGCCATGGATGGCCGTTCTGGCGCGCCCTGGTGCCAAGCCCCTCAAGGCACCGATACTCTCAACGGCGCGGCGTCCATGGACGAACGCAAAAGCTACGGCTGCCAGCGATACCCCACCCCATGCACCGTCTCGATCGAATCGAAGGCCGGATCGACGGCGATGAATTTCTTGCGGATGCGCTTGATGTGGGAAGTGATGGTGGCGTCGTCGACCACCAGCTCGGCATCGCGCATCAGCTGGTCGCGATTCTTCACATGGCCGGGGTAGCGCACCAGCGTATTGACCATCCAGAACTCGGTCACCGTCAGCGGCACTTCGACGCCGTTCCAGGTAATCCGCATGCGCTCGGCTTCCAGCTTCAAGGGGCCGTGCTCGACCACGGTCTCGGTAGCCGCGGGCGCACGCTGCGATTCGGCGCGGCGGAACAGCGCGCCGATCCGCGCCGCCAGCTGGTGGAAGCTGATGTCCTTGGCGAGGTAATCATCGGCGCCGAGGCGCAAGCCCGAGATCACGTCGAAATCGGAATCGCGCGCGGTGAGGAAGATGATCGGCAACGTGGACGAACGCGCGCGCAATTCGCGGCACAGGTCGAAGCCGCCCTCCGGCTCGTCACCGAGGCCGATGTCGATGATCACCAACTCCGGCATGCGGTTGGCGAAGGCGCCGGAGGCCTCTCCGCGCGACGCGAATCCACGCACTTCGTAACCGAAGCGCGAGAGCGCCTCGACGTAGTTGGCGCGGATGGACGGCTCGTCCTCGACGATGGCGATGGCGCGTGCCATGGGAATCTCCTGTCATGCAGCGTCGGGGAATCCGCGCTTGCCGGGGTAGGAGCGTGCGCCATGCGTGCTTGACGCGCAACCCGGCCGGACGACCTGCCCGGAATTTGCCACAAATCGCCCCGGCTCCGCCCTTGACACGCCCCCGCCACGGCGCTTGCCGAGCGCCCAATAGAACCCGTCGAGAATCCTGCCGTGGATGACGACCGTGGAATACCCCCGCGCTGGCGTCGGAGACGCCCTTCAATCGGGTCGGCGCCCAGCGCGGGCGGACCATCACACCGAAACCGGGGCGCCCACTCTCCTCGCCCCGGAATCGGTTGCAAACCTCTCCTGGTTGGCCAAGGCCCCGTGGCGCAAGCTGCGGGGCCTCGGTTTTGGGATTGGCGGTGATGCTTCTCAACCCGTCGCAGCGCGCATCGCCGCAATCGTGGCCTTGTAATCGTCGCTGCCGAAGATCGCCGAGCCGGCGACGAAGGCATCGGCGCCCGCGTTCGCGATCCCGCCGATGTTGTCGACCTTCACGCCGCCATCGACTTCGAGGTGGATCGGACGGCCGCTGCGGTCGATGATCGCGCGCGCGCGTTTCAACTTTTCCAACGCCGAGGGGATGAACGACTGCCCGCCGAATCCCGGGTTCACGCTCATCACCAGCACGATGTCGATCTTGTCCAGCACATAGTCCAGCCAGTCGAGCGGCGTTGCCGGATTGAACACCAGCCCGGCCTTGCAGCCGTGCTCGCGGATCAGCGAGAGCGTGCGATCGACGTGGCGCGTGGCTTCGGGATGGAAGCTGATCGAAGTGGCGCCGGCCTTGGCGAAATCCGGAATGATGCGGTCGACCGGTTCCACCATAAGGTGCACGTCCATCGGCGCGGTGATGCCGTAATCGCGCAAGGCCTGCAACACCATCGGCCCGATCGTGAGGTTGGGCACGTAGTGGTTGTCCATCAC
>DASSRT010000079.1:0-9308 GCA_035701705.1 Rhodanobacteraceae bacterium | reverse complement strand
AGGCGCTCCGCACGCACGGTGACGCCGCCGGTGCGGGTGAACTTCAGCGCATTGGAAATGAGGTTGGAAAGGATCTGTCGCAGCCGCAGCGGATCGGCGATGTGCGCCGCCGCGAGGCCCGGATCCAGCGCCGCCTCCATGGTCAGGCCCTTGCTCGACGCGATGCCCGAGAAATTGCCGGCGACGTGGTCGACCAGCAGGCGCAGGTCGACGTCGTAGTGGTCCAGCTGCATCCGCCCGGCTTCGATCTTGGAGAAGTCGAGGATGTCGCCGATGATCTGCAGCAGGCTTTGCGCCGAACTTTGCACGATCGCGATGCTGCGCCGCTGCTCGGCGTTCAACGGCGTGTGTTCGAGCAGTTCCAGCATGCCGGTGATGCCGATCATCGGGGTGCGGATTTCATGGCTCATCGCGGCGAGGAACGCGCTCTTGGCGCGGGTGGCATCCTGAGCGCGCGCTTCGTTGTCGTGGATCTCGGTGTTCTTGCGCTTGACCTCCTCGCGCATCGACAGGAATCCGTCCACCACTTCGCGCAGCTCGCCCTTCACCGGCCGCCCGGGCTCGATGTCGTAGTTGCCGTTGTGCATCCCCTCGGTCATGCGCACCAGTTGCTCGATGCCGCTATACACGTTGCGCAGCACGGCGCGACCGGCCACCAGCACGATCAACAGCGCCACGAACGACAGCCCGAGTCGCCAGTAGTTGAGGCGGCGGGTTTGCGCACGATCGGCCTTGAGTTGTGCCTGCGCGTCGATGATCTTGAGGTCGGCCAGCAGGTCGAGGTCGCTGAGCAGGGGATCCAGCACCGGAAACAGCTGGGTGTCGGCAAAGTGGCCGACGCCGGGGATGTTGTGTGCGATCAGTTGCGCGCGCAGGGTGGCAATCGCGGCATCTGCCGGTGCGCGCTCGGCCTCGATGCGGGTCCACACGTCCCGCTGCTTCGGCGGCATCGACTCTGCCCGCAATCCCGCGGTGGCCTGGTCGAGCTGCTTTTGCACCTGATCGAGTTCGGCGATGCCTTCATCGAAGCTCATCAGGTAGTTGCGCACCTTGAAGGTGACGCCGACGACCTCGATGCCGTAGGCGGACGCCAGGGTCCGCACCTGGGTTTCACCGCCCAGCGTGTTGCTGTAGAGCCGGTTGAGCGTGCTGTCGTGCTCGTGCTGGTAGACGCGGCTGAGCACCAGCACCGTGCCGGCTGCGAGCAGCATGACTCCGAACAGCAACAGCAGTTGGCGGCGGACGGTCCAGAAGCCGCGCGTCATGGCTGTACGCGACGCCACTTCTCGATGGCGGCCGCGAGCTGCTGGCCGGGCACGGCCATGCCGATCAGCTCGCCCTGCGCACGCGTGCAGCCGAGTTCCGCCAGCATCTGCCATTCCTCGACGTTGCGCACGCCCTCGGCGACCGTGGTCAATCCGAGCTTGCGGCCGAGTTCGACGCTGGCCTCGACCACCGCGCGGTTGCGCGATTCGCTGGCAGCGCCGTTGACGAAGCCCTGGTCGATCTTGAGCTCGGTGACCGGCAGTTGCGCGAGTTGCGAGAGCGAGGAAAAACCGGTGCCGAAGTCATCCACCGACAGCCCGAAACCCTTCAGGCGCAGGCGTGCCAGCACGTTCAGTGCATTGCTGGATTCGTGCATCATCGCCGACTCGGTCAGCTCCAGCGTGATCTCGTGCGGATCCACGCCGGCGGCCTGCGCGATCGCCTGATAGCGGTCGGCTGCTGAAATGTCGGAGAGGTTGTACATCGACACGTTGACCGAGATCGCGAGATTCATGCCGGCCTCGCGCCAGCGCCGCTGCCACGCGCAGGATTGCGAGAGGATGCGCTCGGTGAGCGCGTCGATCAGATGGGTGCGCTCGAGTTCCGGGATGAAGCGCGCCGGCGACACCTGGCGTCCGTTCAAGGTCCAGCGCGCCAGCGCCTCGGCCCCGGTGACGAAACCGCTGCCGATCGCCACCTGCGGCTGGAACCATGCCTCGAAGGCGTCGTTGGCCAGCGCCTCGGCCAGCAGGCCCTCGTCGATATCGGGATGCGGATCTTCATCGGCGAGCAGGTCGGCGGTGAAGTACATGTCGAGCACTTCGGAAAGCTTGGCCTGGGTCAGCGGCTTTTCGAGGGTGCCGAGCACGCGCATGCCGGAGGCGCGCGCCATGATCCGCACGGTGTTCAGCAAGGCCGGGTCCAGCGCCGTCAGCACCACCACCGCGTTGGCAAGCCGTTCGTTGGCGACGTGGCCGATGAACTCGATCCCGTCCATCCGCGGCAGGTCCAGATCGACCAGCACGACGTCGACCGGGCGGGGTTGCTGGCCCAGCAGGGCCAGCGCGCTGCGGCCATCGCTGGCCTCCAGCACCGTGCCGACGCCCATTTGCTGGATCAGGCGCAGCGCCACCTGCCGCTGGAAGTCGTGGTCTTCGACTACCAGGACCGACAGGTGTGCAAACTTGCTGCGCATGAACGCCCCCTCGTAGCCGTTGCCTGCCTCGGGGAGTCTAGCACTTGCACCCTGCCGGATCGGCCAGCAAAACGTGCGCTGCATCACGCACTGCCGGCACCGCGCGATGCGATATGCTCATGCGATGTGCGTGCTCGCGTTTGCCTGGGACAGCCATCCGCGCTTCAAGCTGCTGCTCGTCGGCAACCGCGACGAGGCCTACGCGCGGCCGTCTGCGCCGCTGGCGCGCTGGGCCGATGCGCCGGGGCTGTTGGCCGGCCGCGACCTCGAAGCCGGCGGCACCTGGATGGGCGTGCGCGAACCGGAGCGCGCCGCGGTGGTCACCAACGTGCGCGATCCACGCGCGCCGCAGGATGGCGCATCGCGCGGCTTGCTGGTTTCCGATTTCCTGCGTGGCGATGACGGCGCCGCGGCGAGTGCCGGGCGGCTGGCGGCGGACGCCACGCGTTACCGCCCGTTCAACCTGCTGCTGTTCGATCGCGACGACGCCCGTTTCGTGTCCAACCATCCGGACCTGTGCGCGCAAGCCATCACGCCCGGCGTGCACGGCCTGTCGAACGGCAAGCTGGATGCCAATTGGCCCAAGCTCAAGCGCGCGACGGCGGCGCTGCAAACCTGGATGGATGCCGGCGCCGTCACGGATTTCGCGAGCCTGTTCGAGGCCTTCCGCGATGCGGCCGTCGCGCCGGATGCCGACTTGCCCGATACCGGCGTCGGGCTGGAACTGGAGCGCGAACTGTCACCGGTGTTCGTGGCCGGCAGGCGCTACGGTACGCGCGCGACCACCCTGATTGTCCTGGACCGCGAGGGCGGGGGCGTCATCGTCGAACGCCGTTACGGGCCGTACGGCGCGGCGGCGGGGCAGATCATGCAGCGCGTGCTGGCGGCCGACTGATCGCCGTCACCCGCCGGATGCCGCGGGCGCATGACCGCCGAGGATCACGGCATTGCCCATCAGCAAGGCGCGGATCCGGTGCAGCTTCAGCTTCAGCGTGCGCTCGTTGTCCGGGCCGACGCGGATCATCAGCTTCTGGCCCACCGACAGCGATTCCCACGTCGGGTCGGCGAACTTGTACAGGCCGTTGTCGCCCTTGACCAGCGCGACCGACGTGCCCGCATTCGGCGCCGCCAGCATGTTGTCGATCGCCGCGATCAGGCGATCGTTGAAGTAGCCGTGCGGGTACCCGAGCTGGCGATAGGCCTGCTGGAACAGCGGATACCAATGCGCGTACCACGTCACCATGGTGCGCGCGTCGACGTTCTCGATGACCTGCATGAAGGGCGCGTAGCGCGCGTAGTCCTGCGCACCGATCACCGGTTGCGCGCCCGAGGTGTCGGCGATGAACGTGCCCTTCGGTGTCGCAAGCGGCAGGATGCTGGAACCGATGGTGTGGCGCGGCAGCGCGTCCACCGTGGCGACGATGTGCGGAATCAGGCCCTTGGCGATCAGCAAGCCGGCGAGGCCATCGGCGCCCGGCAGCTTCGCCAGCGATGCGGCGGCGATGTCGTCGCTGGCATCCAGCGTCGGCAGCGGCGCGGTGGAGGCCGGCGCCGGGCCGGTCTGCGCCATCTCGATCGGATGCTCGATCGGCGCCGGTACCGTACTGGCCGGAGCCGGAGCCGACGGCGCCGGGCCGTGGCGCGTGAAATCCACGCCCGGCATGCGCGTGAAATACCACCACGCCGCGATGGCCACGATCACGACCACCACGATCGCGCCGATGATCTTGCCTTTTGCCGAATTGTGCTCGGTCACATCGCCCCCGATGCCGGTATCTGTGTGGATTGGATAAACATGTGTCGAAATGGTTCCCGAGGTGGAACGCCCGCTGCAGCAGGTCATGCGCGGGTCATGCGAAGGGATTCACGCCGATCAGCCACTGGTGCAACAGCAACGCGAAGATCGCCCATGCGACCACGCCGACCGCGATGGTCAAGCCATCGAACGCGAGCGTACCCGCAGGGTACACCGTGCCGGCGTGACGATCACGCCGACGCGACACCGCGAAATCGGCGATCGCCCAGGCAAGGAACGCGCCGAACAACACCACGTCGTGCAGGAAGCCGGTCGCCAGCAGGTGCCCGAAGGCCCACAGTTTCACGCCCAGCAACATCGGATGCCCGAGTTTCGCCTTCAGGTGATTGCGCGGGATGTACGCCGCCGCGATCAGCACGAACGCGACCAGCGTGAACAACGCGTTCAAATGTTCGAGCCACATGGGCGGCACGTACAGCAATACCGGCGCATGCCGCGCCATCCCGAAGCCGACCACGATCAACACGAACCCCGCGATCGACACCAGCGAGTGCACGCCTTTCCACGGCAGCAGCCCGATCCGCGCCACCATCCGCTCGCGCAAAGCCGGCGCCAGCATGTGCACGGAATGCATGCCGAGGAACAGGATCAAGCCGAGGATCAGGATGGGCATGCGGTGTGCAAGCACGGGCGGGCTTCGAGTATCGCACGCGGGCCAAGCTGCCTGCGATGCGTCAGGCCGGTTGTCGGCTGCGGCCGTCGTCGCGGACCACCTCGGCGCGGCGGATCATCTGCTGCACGGCAGGCATCGCGTGCATCGGCACCAGCTCGACATCCGGGTGCGCGTTGGCGAACACGCGGAATACCTCGTCGGCGAAGGCCTGGCCGATGCTGGCGACGCCGGCGAAGTCCAGCACCACGCTCCGGAAGCGCTCGACGCGCTGCATCAGGCGCTTGGCCTGCGAGCGCGACACCAGGTTTTCGTCACCCACCTTCGCCAGTCGCACCGGTACCACGGTCTTGGCGAACGCGTAATCATCCGGGCCGCTGGAAAACTTGTCGAACACCTGCTTCGCGGTGCGCCTGGACCGGCTGGCAATGTCCATCAGCACCGTGGTGCCGCGCCGCGCGTAACGAGGCTCGATGTCGTCCAGCAGATCGTCGGCCTGCGCATCGTCGTGATCGAATACCAGCTCGCCGGAAGCAATCTGGAAACGGTCGAACATGCGCGAAGTGAAGAACACGCCTTCGCCCGTATGCCGGCGCGGGTCGGTGGTCAGCTTGCCCTTGGATAGTTCCAGCAGGGCCAATCGCTCGTCGGGAAGGTCGAGCGCCGCGGTGATCTTGCGAAAGATGCCCACGCCGTCATCCGACACCATCAGTGTTATCGCGTCCCGGGTACGGTCCACCGACACGCGCAAGTGCACACCACCCGAATGGTCGATCGCATTGTTGACCATTTCGGTCAATCCGTGATGGCAGATGTCGATCACGTTTGCCGGCAAGCCGCGCAGCATCGGCGCGACGTCGCGCGCCCACACGCGGTCCTCTTCCAGTCCGCGCAACACATGCGTAAACACCGCACGCCGGTTCGGGCCCTGACTGTAGGTGGGCCGGGTGGTGCCGGATTTGGCGAGGTAGCCGGCCTCGATCAACGCGCGCGCGCGAGTTGCGATGGTCTGCCGGGTCAGGCCCAACTCGTTGCCGACCACCGCTACCAGGTCCTGCGGGTGCTTTTCGACGCGCGCGAGCAAGGCGGCGTCGATCTCGGCGGAACGGTCGGGGCGGGGCATGTGCCGACTGTAAGGTTTGCGGGGCCTATTGTAAAGTTATCCCGGTCGATTGTAAGAATTGATCAGGGCAGGCCGCTGGGGCAAGGAGGCAGCGGCTTGGGAACGAACGCGCGCACCGTCTCTTCGCCGGTGCGCGTGTTCTCGTAGTGGCCCGTCTGACTTCTTTTCAAGACCTCCATTCCTTATTCAAGCTGGTTTGAACAAGGCGGGGTCTTGTCAAAGAAATGCGGCCTTGTCTTGAATAAGGTCGGTATGAACTTCACCGCTCGCCCAGAAAATCCTTCTTGCCGATCTGGGTGCCGGCGACGCGCAGGATGTCGTAGGCGGTGGCGCAGTGGAAGAACAGGTTGGGCAGCGAGTATTCGGTGAGGTAGGCCTGGCCGAGGAAGTTCACATCGCCGTGGCGGGTCTTCATCACCACTTCACGGGCTTCGCTGCCGTCGATCTGCTCCGGCTTGAAGCCGTTGATGTAGGCGATCGCGCGGGCGATGCGGTCCTGCGCTTCGGCCAGCGTGGTTTCGGTGTCGGGGAAGGGTTGCGGTTCCACGCCGGCCAGCCGCGCCGCGCCACGGGTGGCGGTGTCGCAGGCGATCTGGATCTGCTTGATCAGCGGCAGCATGTCGAAGATCAGGCGCTGCTGCAGCAGGCCGTCGGCGTTGGCGTTGAGAGTTTGGGCGTGCGCCTCGCCCTTCTTCAGCACGGCGGCGAGGTTGGTCAGCGCGCGTGCGAACACGGGAACGGAAGCCTGGTACATGGAAATGGTCATGGAGCAATCCTCGTGATGAGTGGGAAAGCGGGTTGTGACGGGGGCGGCTTTGACGGGCCGCCCCTTTCATGGGGTTGGGTGGAAGTATTCAGGCGCGTTGGCGGCCACCGAGCATCCGCGCGGGCAACGTGATCATTGCGCGCAGGAATCCGAACACGCCGTCGACGGCGATGCCGAGCAGGCGGAACGGCAGCAGGATCAGCCACACCAGCGGCCACAGCACCAGCGCCAGCAATGCCAACGGCCAGCAGAAGATCAGCAGCAGCAACCACAACAGGAAGGTTTTCATGCTGCGCGCCCTTGCGAGGAATGCCAAACGTTCAGATGGTAGCGCCGCGGCATTCTTACAAGGGCGGTTCGATATCCGCGGGCGGCGCAACCACCGGCGCCGGGCCGGGCGAAGCCATGCCGCGCGTCGCGTACGCCGTCACCCCCAGCGCCACGATCACCAGCACGCCGGCCAGCGCGAACGACACACCAGGGAAATCGTGCACCGGCGCGTGCCTGCTGATGAACAGCGCGAACAGGTTGGCGAACACCAGCGGCCCGAAGATGCCGGCGAAACTGCGCAGGCTGGATATCGCGCCTTGCAGGCGGCCCTGTTCGGCGGGGTCGACCATGTGCGTCATCACCGATTGCGCCGGCGGGCCGGCGAGGCCGCCGAGGCACAGGAACGGAATGCCGAGCCAGAACATCCATGCGGCGGGTGCAAAACCGAACACGAAATAGCCGATCACCGCGAACACCAGTCCGCCCAGCATCAGCTTGCGGTCGCCGAGTTTCGGCGCCAGCGGACGCACCAGTCCGCCCTGTACGATCGCCGTGCACAGCCCGACCAGTCCAAGTGCGAGACCGACGGTCTTGGTGTCCCAGTGGAAGCGGAAATCGGTGTACAACACGAAGGTGGCGTTGAGCGAGTATTGCGCCAGCGCCAGCAGGAAGAACACCGCCGCCAGGGCGAACACCTGCGGATAACGCTTCAGCAGCAACAGGGAGCCCATCGGGTTGGCGTGCTTCCACTCGAAGCGCGCACTGCGGCGCTCGCGCGGCAGCGATTCGGGCAACACCAGCAAGCCGTACAGGAAGTTGGTGAGCGACAGGCAGGCCGCCACCCAGAACGGCAGGCGGATCCAGAGGTGGCCGAGGAAGCCGCCGAGTGCCGGACCGATCACGAAGCCGAGGCCGAACGCCGCGCCGATCATGCCGAATGCCGCGGCGCGCTTTTCCTGCGGCGTGATGTCGGCGATGTAGGCGTTGGCGGTGGTGAAGCTGGCGGCGCAGATGCCCGAAATCGCGCGCCCGATGAAGAGGATCCACAGGTACGGCGCCAGTGCCATCACGATGAAGTCGATGCCGAGCCCGCAGCAGGAAATCAGGATCACGACGCGGCGGCCGTAGCGATCCGACAGCGTGCCCTGCAGCGGCGAGAACACGAACTGCATCAGCATGAACAGGGCGCCGAAGCCCGACGCCCACACGGCTGCACGCGAGATGCTGCCGCCGACCATCTCGATGATCAGGTGCGGCAGCACCGGGATGATGATGCCGAAGCTCAGGATGTCGATCAGCACCGTGACGAAGATGAAGACCACCGCCGCATGGCGGCGCGGGTGATCGGGCTGTCCGGCTTCGGTCATCGGGACGCGTTTCCGCGATGCGGAAAACAAGCCCTGTCCCCCGCGCTGCCCGCGGGGGATAGGGTTGGGTGAGGGGGCGGAAATTGCAAATTCGCGAAGACTTGCGTCATGCGGAAACCAGTCGTGGACTTTGAATCGGAGTTCGTGAGCCGTGCGTGGTGTCGGCCCCCTCGCCCCGGCCCTCTCCTCCAAACAAAAACCGTTTGGGGAAGAGGGGGAATGTATGCACGTGGTGCTCTGCCACTACCGCCCACCGCCGTCGATATCAATGAACTTCAGGAACTCCGCGCGCGTGCGCGCATCCTCGCGGAAGCTGCCGAGCATCTGGCTGGTGATCAGCGATACGCCGCGCTTGTGCACGCCGCGGGTGGTCATGCACTGGTGGGCGGCATCGATCACCACGCCGACGCCGCGCGGTGCCAGCACGGCGCTGATGCAACCGGCGATCTGCGCGGTGAGCTTTTCCTGCACCTGGAAGCGGTGCGCGAAGGCATCCACCACGCGCGCGAGTTTCGAAATGCCGACCAACTTGCCGTCGGGCAGGTAGCCGATGTGCGCGCGGCCGATGATCGGCGCCATGTGGTGCTCGCAGAACGACTCGAACTGGATGTCGCGCAGCACGATCATTTCGTCGTAGCCGGCGACTTCCTCGAAGGTGCGGCGCAGGTAATCCTGCGGATCCTCGTGGTAGCCCGAGAACCATTCCGAGTACGCGTCGACCACGCGCTTGGGGGTGTCGCGCAGGCCTTCGCGGGTCGGTTCGTCACCGGCCCAGCGCAACAGCGTGCGCACCGCGTCCATGGCCTGCTCGCGGCTGACCGGCGGCGAGGTCGGCTCCGGCGCGGCACAACCCGAGGGTTGCTGGTGCTCGTTCATGGCAGGGTTCCGGGTAGCG
>DASSRT010000078.1:0-5860 GCA_035701705.1 Rhodanobacteraceae bacterium | reverse complement strand
TTCGTTGCGTCAGGCAGCTTTTTTCCACTGCCCGAGCGCGGCCAAGCCATTGTCGCGCGCGCGTTCGACCACGATCTTCTGCGCGGCGGCGAAGTTGCCGGTCATGTCCTTCGCCCACAGGTGCAAGGCCGCCTGCTGCATCGCGCGACCGTACGAGAACGACAGCGGCCACGGGTGCGGGCCGAGCTGGTTCATCGCGTTCAAGTGCGCGGTGGCGTCCTCGTCGCTCTGCCCGCCGGACAGGAACACCACGCCCGGCAGCACCGCCGGCACCGCCGACTTCAGGCACAGGATGGTCGACTCGGCGACTTCCTCGATGCTGGCCTGCTCGGCACAGTCCTTGCCGGAAACCACCATGCTGGCCTTCAGGATCGTGCCTTCCAGCATCACGTTCTGCTCGTACAGCGCGCCGAACAGCGAGCGCAGCGTGGCTTCGGTGACCTCGTAGCAGGTTTCGATGTCGTGGTCGCCGTCCATCAGCACTTCAGGTTCCACCATCGGCACGATGCCGGCTTCCTGGCACAGCGCGGCGTAGCGCGCCAGCGCGTGGGTGTTGGCGTCGATGCAGGTGCTGGACGGCATGTCCTCGCCGATCGTGATCACCGCGCGCCACTTGGCGAATTCGGCGCCCAGCTTCGCGTACTCGGCGAGGCGCGCGCGCAGGCCGTCCAGACCTTCGGTGACCAGCTCGCCCGGGAAACCGGCCAGCGGCTTGGCGCCCAGGTCGACCTTGATGCCGGGGATGATGCCGGCGTCTTTCATCACCTTGGTGAAGGGCACGCCGGCCTTGGTCGACTGGCGGATGGTTTCGTCGTACAGGATCGCGCCGGAGATGTGCGCGCCAAGGCCCGGCGCCGTCAGCAGCATTTCGCGGTAGGCGCGGCGGTGTTCTTCGGAGTCCGGCACGCCAACCGCATCGAAGCGCTTCTTGATGGTGCCGGTGGATTCGTCGATCGCGATGATGCCCTTGCCGGGCGCGACCATCGCCTGCGCGACAGCTTCCAGTTGATCGATGCTCATGACGGGGTTCCGCTGCAGTCGGTGGACCGCCGATTATAGAAGATTCAGCGGCTTCCGGCCTCAGCGGTACGCGTTCGGGAAATCCTTCAGCGCGCACGCATCGGTGATCTGCTTGCGGGCGGCCGCGTCCTTCGGCAGGTTGAACGGGATGATGATGTAGGTGAATACCGGCTGGCGCGCACCGTTGCCGGTGGCAGGCGCATAGTGCATGTCCTTGACGGCGCTGGCCGCGACCGACTTCAGGTCGCCCACCGGGATCGTGTTGCGCACCACGATGTCATGGGTGAGGCCATCCGACCCGATCATGTAGGTGACGGCCGAGCAGGTGGGCCGGTCCATGCCGAGGCCGCTGTTGGGCACGTCGACCGTCAGCGACGTGTTGGTCATCACCCAGTAGCTGGTCAGCTGGGCGGGCGTGACGGCGAGGACGTTGATGGTGGCGGCAGCTGCGCTGGTGGCGAACGCGGCGACGGCGCAGGCGCAAAGCAGGTTTTTCGCGAACATGGTGGCCGGATCAGCGGGCTGTTGGTCGTGCCGTCATTGTATTGAATCACCGGTGATGGTTTCGTTGTCGCTGGCGGCAATCTGCGGACGATTGCGCACGCGCTCCAACAGTGTGACCAGGCCGCGTGCGCCGAGCATGAGGGCGACGCCGAATACCACGCGCGCGCTGGACGCGGCGATGGCGTGCCACTCGATCTGCGTGGTGTAGGACCGCTCGAACACGTGCACGATTTCGTACGCGAGATACACCAGCCCCTGCAGCGCGAACCAGGCGCCGACGACGGAAAAGGCCACGTATTGCAGTGTCGCCACCGGCAGTGACGACTCGAACACTTCGCGGCTGGCGCGTCCGGCGGCGAGTCGGGCCAGCACGCCGGGGTAGAGCCAGAACAGGAAGGCGATGATCAACTGGCAAGCCACGGTGCCGAGCAGCCATGCAACCGCCCGCTCCGGTCGTGGCGCGTCGGATGCGGCCGCGAGTGACAGGGGAAGGTTGAGCATCGCGCCGGCCGCCCAGATGACGGCGCCGAGGCGAATCACGATGCAGAGGATGGCGTAGAGTGATGTCTTCATGCTGTGTCCCTTGTCAGCGGATCCGTGTGCTACAAATCCTTCAGGCTTTCGGCGATGCCGTCCGGCCCGAGCACCAGCAGCTTCAGGGTATTGGTGCCGCCGCCTTCGCCGGTGTGGTCGCCGTGGGTCAAGAGGATGCGATCGCCCACCGCCAGGTCGCCGCGCAGGAACAATTGGCGCACCGCTTCGCGGACCATCACGATCGGATAGCCACTGTGCCGTTCGAACGGCATCGATTTGACGTCGCGCAGCAGCAGCATGCGGCGACGCGCTTCGGCACTGGGCGTGAGTGCGTAGATCGGCACCGATGAGCGGTAGCGCGACAGCCATTGCGCGGTGGTCCCGGATTCGGTCAGCGTCACGATCGCGCGCATCGGCAATTGCGTGGCCAGGAACATCGCCGCCATCGCGATCGCCTGGTCGGAGCGGTCGAGGCGATGGGTGCGGGTTGAAATCTTCTCGCGCGCTTCGAATTGACGTTCGGCGCCAAGGCAAATGCGGGCCATCGCCGCGACCGCGACGTCGGGGTGCTTGCCCGCGGCCGATTCCTGCGACAGCATCACCGCGTCGGTGCCGTCGATCACCGCGTTGGCGACGTCCAGCACTTCGGCGCGTGTCGGGATCGGCGATTCGACCATGGATTGCAGCATTTGCGTGGCGGTGATCACCGCGCGGTTGCGGGCCAGCGCCTCGCGAATGATCTTTTTCTGCAGGCCCGGCAATTCGGCGTCGCCGATCTCGACCCCGAGGTCGCCGCGCGCGACCATCACCACGTCGGCGGCGTCGATGATTTCCTCAAGATTGTCGATCGCCTCGGCGCGCTCGATCTTGGCGACCAGCCAGGCGTTGCCACCGGCTTCGCGCAGCAGGCGGCGCGCTTCGTCGATGTCGGCGGCGGAGCGCACGAACGATACCGCGAGGAAGTCGGCTTGCAGTTGCGCCGCCAGCTTGATGTCGGCGCGATCCTTGTCCGACAGCGCGTCCAGCGACAGCCCGCCACCCTTGCGATTGAGGCCCTTGCGGTCCGACAGCTTGCCGCCGATCGCGACCTTGCAGTGGACTTGTGTGCCGGCGACTTGCCGCACTTCGAGTTCGACCAGGCCGTCGTCAAGCAGCAGGTGATCACCGGCGTGCACGTCGTCGGGCAGGCCGAGGTAACTCACGCCGACACGCGAGCCGTTGCCGGGCGCGGCCCCGGCGCTGCAGTCGAGGGTGAAGTCCGCATCGGCCTCAAGCAGCACGGGGCCGGTGGCGAATTTTTCGACGCGGATCTTGGGGCCTTGCAGGTCGGCCAGCACGCCGACTTCGCGGCCGAGCTTGGCTGCCGTTTCGTGGGCCTCGCGTGCGCGCCGCAGGTGGTCTTCCGGATTGCCGTGGGACAGGTTCAGGCGCACCACGTCGACGCCTGCGCGCAGCGCGCGTTCCAGCACGCCGGGCGCGTCGGTGGCGGGACCAAGGGTGGCGACGATGCGGGTGCGGCGGTTCGTGGTCATCACCCTACGCTAGCAGATTTGCTTGTGGGAGCGGTCGCGCGCCGCGCGCGGAAGGGGGCGGCAATGCACCTTTTCAAAAACCCGTCAGAACTTCGGCTTTTCCGGTGCACGCTGGTAGCGTTCCACCGAGGCACGAATTTCCTCGCGCGCGGCGGCAGCGTCGCCCCAGCCGGAAATCTTCACCCACTTGCCGGCTTCGAGATCCTTGTAATGCTCGAAGAAGTGCGCGATGCGATCGCGCCAGTGTTGCGGCGCGTCGTTGATGTCACGGATGTGGGCGTAGCCCTTGAACACCTTGTCGGCGGGCACGACGATCAACTTGGCGTCGCCGCCGGCCTCGTCGTCCATGTTGAGCATGCCGACCGGGCGGCAGCGGATCACCGAGCCCGCGATCAGCGGCAGCGGCAGCAACACCAGCGCGTCGGCCGGGTCGCCATCGCCCGACAGCGTGTTGGGTACGTAGCCGTAGTTGCACGGGTAGCGCATCGGCGTGGAGAGCACGCGGTCGACGAAGATCGCGCCCGAGGCCTTGTCGACCTCGTACTTGACCGGTTCCGCATCTTTCGGGATTTCGATGACGACGTTGATTTCGTCCGGCACGTCGCGGCCGGCGGGGACGAGGTCCAGGCCCATGGGGGATTCCTTTTGGAAACGCAGCATTTTACGCGAGGCGGCGACAACAGGTTGCGGGCGTTGCCCGGTACTCCCTGCGTGCGGAAAGGGGAATGGAGGCCATCCCCCTTCGGAACGAAGGGGGCGGTCTATTGAGTCGACGCGCGCATTGCGGGCCTTCCCCCTTCCGATGGAAGGGGGATTGAGGGGGATGTGCTTTGTTGTCACGGGATGGCATCCCCCCGCTGCGCCGCAGCGACCCCCTTCGTGCCGAAGGGGGAAGCGCCCTACGGCGTTGAAGCGACAGCGGCGGGCAGCGGCTGGCCGGGTGCAGGCAAGCCGAGTTGCTTGCACAGCGCGGCGAAGCGCGGATCGTGCTTGTAGCGCAGCAGCAGCGGGTCGGTGAGCAGATTGTTTGCGACGCCCGCTTTATTTTGCTTGCGGGCGCGATCAAGCCACTGGAACATTTCATCAGGCTGTTTGCGGAGCGCGTACAGGTCGGCCACGTTGTACGGTTGGGTCTTGCCGTATTTGGCGATGTAGTCCTTGAGTGCCGCGTCGGCTTCGCGGACATTGCCGCCGATCTGTTTGGCCAGTGCAAGGGCGAGGGCCTTGGAATCGGGGTCGGTTTCCTTGTCAGCGTTGCGCAGCGCCGCCGCGGCATCGCCGCGCAGGATGTTGATTTCCGAAAGCTGCGAATACAGGCCCGGAAAATCCGGTTGCAACGTCAGCGCCTTGTGCGCAGCCTGTTCGGCCTGGTCGAGATGACCCTGCGCAACAAGCGGAAAAGACAGGTGGTAGTACCAGTCGGGGCGCAGCGGATCGGTGGCGATGGCTTTGTGGAACATATCCACGGCTTGTTGCAGCTGTCCGAGGATGCCGTACTGATTGGCGAGAGACTGCATGGCAAAGCCGTCGTGCGGCGCCAGCGTCAATGCACGTCGGTATTGCGCCAGTGCCCCCGTCTGGTCGCCATCCAGCCAGCTCAACACGTAACCTCGGTTGACATGGGTTGCCATCGCATCGGGAGCCAGCGTGAATTCACGGTCGGCGGCGGCGCGGGCTTCGGCATACGCCTTTTGCTGCGCGTCGCCGGTGAGATACAAGGAGCCGAGGTTGATCTGGGTGTTGGATAGTGCGCCCCAGGCATAGGCGTAGTTCGGGTCCAGCTCGACTGCCTTGCGCAGCAACGCGACGCTTTGATTGAACTCGGCCGCATTGGTTGCGCGTCGCTCGACCGCGCGACCTTGCAGCATCAACCGGTACGCCTCCACATTGCCGCTGGGCGGCTTCGTCTCATCGACGATGGCATTGCCCAGCAGCTTCACCTGCAACGCCGATGCCACCGCCTTGCCAATCTGCGACTGGATTGCGAACACGTCCTTCAGCGGCTTGTCGTAGGTGTGCGACCACACGCTGGCGCCGTCCTTGGCGCGGATCAAATTCACCACGATGCGGATGCGGCCGGCGTTCTGTTGCACCGAACCCTCGACGAGGTTGGCGACGCCCAGCGCGACGCCGATCTGCGCGGGCGAATCCTTCGAGTCGCGGAACTTGAAGCTGGAATACTTGCCGATCACCTTCAGCCCGTCGATCTGGGTGAGATCGGAAATCAGTTCTTCTGAAAGACCGTCGGAAAAGTATTGCTGCTTCGGATC
>DASSRT010000077.1:0-4202 GCA_035701705.1 Rhodanobacteraceae bacterium | reverse complement strand
ATGGAAGCTGATCACCGCCAGCCTGCCACCCGGATTCAATGCGGCCGTGGCGGCGGGCAACACGCGTTCGAGCGAGCCCAGCTCGTCGTTGACGTGCAGGCGCAAGGCCTGGAACGTGCGCGTGGCCGGATGCTTGTTGCGTTCGCGCCGGCCGAGCGTGCGTTCGACCAGTCCGGCCAGGTCCAGCGTGGTGCTGATCGGCGCCTCAACGCGACGCGCGACGATCGCGCGCGCGATGCGCCGGCTCATGCGTTCTTCACCGTAGCGCCAGAGCACGTCGGCGATTTCGCGCTCGTCCGCCTGCGCCAGGAATTCCGCCGCGCTGAATCCCGCAGCCGGATCCATGCGCATGTCGAGCGGCGCGTCGGACTGGAATGAAAATCCGCGCGCGCCATCATCCAGTTGCGGCGAGGACACGCCGAGATCGAGCAGGATCCCGTCGAGGCCTGCGCGCGCTTCGTCCCACTCGGCGAGCGCCGAAAAGTTTGCATGACGAATCAACACGCGCGCGTCGGCAGCGAACTCGGCCCGCGCGTGAGCGATCGCCTCGGGATCGCGATCCATCAGCAACAACCGGCCTGCGGGGCCAAGCTGCGCCAGGATTGCGCGCGCATGCCCGCCGCGACCGAAGGTGCCATCGAGATAGCGCCCGTCCGGGCGCACGGCGAGGCCGGCCAGCACCGCATCGCGCAAAACCGGGATGTGCTGAAGCACGCGCCCATCCGTCATCGTTCGCGTTCCGTCCATCCACCGCATCCACGCACGTCGCGTGCGCCGCCTGTTCCCGTGTGGCATCCGGCCCGGCGCCGCCCGCCGTTGGCCGAACACGCGCGTCACAACCTCAATCCCGCCATTTCGTCGCTGACATCGCCCTCGCCGATCGTCTGCTGGATCTTCGCGAGGTGCGCTTCATCGCTCCACAACTCGAACTTGTTGCCCATCCCGAGCAGCACGGCTTTTTTCCCGATGCCGGACGTCGTGCGCTGGCTGGCCGGCAGCAACACGCGCGCCGCACCATCCAGCTCGACTTGCGTCGCGGCGCCGACCAGTTTCAATTGCAGGTCGCGATGCACGCGCTTGACCGTGGACAGCGCGTTCACCTGATCGCGCACGCGCTCCCACTCGGGTTGCGGGAAAATCCAGAGGCACCCGTGCTCGAACGGGTTGTAGGCGATCACGAGGCGGTTGTTGCAAACGCGCGCAATCAACTCGCGGTAGGCGGTGGGAATCGCCATCCGGCCTTTTTCGTCCACACTGATCGCGGTCTCGCCCTGAAACATGATCCAAGAATTCCCACTCATTCCCACAAAACCACACGTGCGCCCACATTAGTCGCAGGGTTTGAGACTGTCAAGGAAATTTTGCTTGTAGATCAATGGGAAAGGCGAATTTCTGACCCAATTTCAGGTCGCTTGTGAGCTACCTGCGCAAGGTCATTGAACACAAAGGATTTCGTTCGACGAAAACTTCGACAAACGAGATCTGTCGCACGCTTTCCGGGCGGTTTGTCGCGCATCGGGGTTCAGGTCCGAGCCAGTTTCAAGGTGGCCGATGCCGAGCGCGTGGAACGGCGTCGCGTGAGGGGTCGCCGCGCGTCAGGCGTCAGGCTCTCACGTGGGTGGTGTAGCTGTGGTCACCGGTAGCTCTCGGATGTAGGGTGAGGTTTGCGGGGCCTGAACCCACACAGGCAACCAGTCGATCAGCGCGAGAGCCAAGGCAGCGCTTCAGGCAGGGACGCCGAAGTAATAGCGTCGCCCTCACCACGGGCAACGCTATTGGCGCGGGAGGCTGGTCTAAGGCGATGTGATATGGGCGGCGTGGACGACCTGCCCGGAAGCACTTAGGTCAACGAACCACGCGTCTCCCGTTAAGCTCAACTTGTTGGGGTACCATAGTCGTTGTGCGCAAGGCGCGGTACAAGCGGACACACCATACTTGGTGAGTCGTGAACCACCGGCCGTCTCACGGTCGGCCGGATTCCCCATAATCTTGATCACTTCCTGTTGCGTGTCGCCAAGGTGAATACGTTCGAAGGCTTGTGCTTTCCGGCTCGATACAACACTACACGCCACCATGTAAAACACAAGGATAAGGACGAGGATCCCGCTGGAGGCGAAGAAAGCGATGCGACTGGACATCAGTGTGGTTCAAAGCCTGGCAAGAGGTTTAATAGGTCAGGCGGAATAGGCCCACCCTGTGGAATGAAGAATTGCTGAGCACCAGGCAGGTTACCGACGTCTCCGGACAAGCCTCCGGGAAATGGAATATCGTGCGTCGAGACACCGCCTGCATTCAATGCTTGGTTAGTGCGAGCAGCGCAGTTGTCAAAAATCCCCACGCTGTTCCGGCCGGGGTGAAGTTTGAAGAACATCAGCATTTGGGTGTCTTGAGCGGGCGTAGTCGGGATGTACGTTACAACCTGATTGCGCAATGCCATTTGACTCACGATGTAGGCTTGCACATTGCTGCCCAAATTCGTGTCGTTTCCGTAGGAAAACACGCCGCCCCCGGTCACCGCCATGGCGACGTGACCGAAGATGTTGTAACTGCCCGCGATATGGCCACCGGCAATAACGAGCCCATCTAAGCCAGAGGGATCGATGGTAGTAACCGGGTTGCCACCGGCGTAGGTGTACGTATTGGTTCCACCGATCAAGCCAATAGGATCAGACTCGATGTAGCGGGCCGAGGCGGGGGCGCTGAACGCGACGAGCAATATTGCCGCAATCGCTCCAGTCGATTTGAGCATCATGGCTGTTCTCCTTGCTGTCCGGCTTTGACTCGTTGAACGGTTTGCAAGTAGTGGGCATCTTCCGCAGCCGTCGGCTGCATCCATCCCAACGCTTCGGCTTTGTCGAACCAGTACGTATTCTCGCGCGAAAGCGCTTCGTAATCCTGCCGTTGTAATGCTGGGATTGCTGACGGCGATGGATATTTCGCCATGTACTTTTGTTTGATGAGGTGGAAGTAAGCACTCCCTTTTTGCAGCATCGCTTCCACGTCCTTGGGATCGGTTTGCAAGGCCAAGTTGGCAACGGCGACGATGCTGTCGAGCCTCCCTTGAGTCTTGTAGAACTCCATGAGCGTGTCCATCATCGCCGCGACTGACTCGCGCCTGGTGAGCGGGCGCAGATAGATGCCACTGGTCATTGCCTTCGGCGAAATGTCCAGATCGTGCTGGTAGCCGGCATCGGTCTTTGTGCCGAAGCTGGTCGCTTCGATGTTGATCCAATCGCCGTGGTCGTTGCGATACTTCGCCAAAAGGTGTTCCGGCGCACTGGCGAGCGTGATGTCCAGCCCGAGCCTCTGGCCCACGATTACGACCAATTCCGGCATGGAGACACAGTTTCCTTTGCGCGTTGCCAGGTAGGTGGAAAGCAGCTTATTGCGCAGATCCTTGCCGAACGGATCGTTCAAGTCGTAGCTGAAGGGTCGATTGTCATTCCACGGCCCGGACTGCTGCAACGAAGTAACCAAAAGCTCCAGCTTGGTGTCTGGCGTGGCATTCGGTGGGAAGCGAGCCTTGATCGCCGCGGCAAGCGCATCGACCTGCCGGAGCGTCGCGGCTGCGTCGATTCTTGGATCGATCATGCGATCAATCGTCAGTTTCGCCACCCCGAGATCGATCTTGTCATCGGGCGTCGCCAGCAAAACGCGTAGTGGCTTCAACGCGGGATGAGCAGGGGCCACAGGCGGCGTGGGAGTGCGCGCGAGCGCAGCGCCAGCGAAACACAGGAGCGCTGTCACTGCGAGCGTTCGAACCATGAGAAAGCTGCCCCTCACGATCCCGTCCCCTTAGAGTACTGACGGCACGATACACCAGTCAGACGACCATGACTAAACAGCCGCTTTCGACTGCATTGGGGCGACCATGACAAGCAGGCGATGCAATGAAGTGTTCCGTCCGAAGCGGCTTTTGTGGAAAGTCAGGCCATGGATGGCCGAGGTGGTGTTGATCGAAGCCGTCAGGCCCCACCACGCTGGATCGCAACCTGCAGCAGCCATCATGGATGATGGCAAAAACAATGGAGTCGGCCTGTAAGCCGGGTCCTGTGCGCCTTGCGGCGTGACAGTCATTCCTCTAGGCATGGCGTCGCCGCCATGCTCAAGCAACCAACCCGGGAGCGACTCGGGCCAAGTCATTGCTCCCCTATTTGGTCTTGCTCCAGGTGGGGTTTGCCGTGCCGGTCGGTTGCCCGACT
>DASSRT010000076.1:0-8518 GCA_035701705.1 Rhodanobacteraceae bacterium | reverse complement strand
CGCACGTCGCGCATACCCGGCAGCGCATCCGCGCCTGCCGCAAAATGGTTGCACTTGCTCGCAGCGCGGTTCTTGGGAACGCTCCGGGTTACACAGGAGTTTTCTCATGTCTTTCGAATCGCTCGGGCTTGCGCCCGCGCTACTGCGCGCGCTGGCCGAACAAGGCTACGCCACCCCCACCCCGATCCAGTCCGCGGCGATCCCGCTGGCGCTGGAAGGCCACGACCTGCTGGCCGGCGCCCAGACCGGCACCGGCAAGACCGCGGCGTTTGCCCTGCCGCTGCTGCAATTGCTCACCGCCGCCGGCGAGCCGACCCAACGCAACCAGACTCGACGTCCGCGCGCGCTGGTGTTGACCCCGACCCGGGAGCTCGCCGCGCAGGTCCATGACAACGTGCGCGACTACGGCAAGTACCTGCGCGTGAAGAGTTGCGCGGTCTTCGGCGGCGTAGGCATGGGTGGCCAGATCCAGACCCTGCGCCGCGGCCTCGACCTGATCGTCGCCACCCCCGGCCGCCTGATCGACCACATGCAGCGCCGCAACGTCGATCTTTCCGCGGTCGACCTGCTGGTGCTGGACGAAGCCGACCGCATGCTCGACATGGGCTTCATGCCGGCCCTGAAACAGATCCTCGGCGCCTTGCCGAAGCAACGCCAGACCCTGCTGTTCTCGGCGACCTTCGCACCTGAGGTCAAGCAGCTCGCCGCGCAGTTCATGCGCAGCGCGCGTGAATTGCAGATGGCCGCGCCGAACACCGTCGCGGTGGGCGTCAGCCATCGCGTGCACCCGGTCGACGCCGACAAGAAGCGCGACCTGCTGCTGCACGTGCTGGCCGCCGACAGCCGCCGCCAGACGCTGGTGTTCTCGCGCACCAAACACGGCTCGGACAAACTGTGCCGCCACCTCGAACAGCACGGCTTCCGGGCCGCCGCCATCCACGGCAACAAGAGCCAGAACCAGCGCACCCGTACCCTCGCCGATTTCAAGAACGGCAAGGTCACGGTGCTGGTCGCCACCGACATTGCCGCCCGCGGGCTGGACATCAACCAGCTGCCGGCCGTGGTGAATTACGACCTGCCGATGGTCGCGCAGGACTACGTGCATCGCATTGGCCGCACCGGCCGTGCCGGCGCCGAAGGGCTGGCGCTGTCACTCGTCAGCCGTGAGGAAGCGGGCCTGCTGCGTGACATCCAGAAGCTTTTGAAACAGGAAGTTGCGATCGAAACCATCGAAGGCTTCGAGCCCAGTTGGTCGCTGCACATGGATCGCGCTGGCGCGCCTGCGCAACGCCGCCCGGGGCCACGCAACAGCAATCCGCGCGGCGCGCGGCAAGGCTGGGGCAAGCGCGAACGCAGCACCAGCGATGAGGCCCCACGGCCCGCGAAGCACGCGCACGCGCGGCGCCCGCACGTGGCCAAGACCGACGCGCCGCACGCAGCAACGCGGCCGCGCAAACAAGGCCGCAACGGCAACAACCGCCATTGGGCCAAGCCGCGCTGAGCGGCTTGATGGCAGCGCACCGCAAGGTGCGCCGCCGCAATGTGGTCAGACCTTGATGCGCTGGTCCGGAATCGGCAGCGCAACCTTGCAACCCCAGCGTACCTTCAAGGCCCCGGCCAGCTTCGAGCGGCCGGGGTCTTCGCCGTGCACGAGGCACACCGGCGGGTGCTCGGCGATCTTGCCGTACCACGCCGACAGGCCATCCTTGTCGGCGTGCGCCGACAAGCCGCCGACGGTGTGCACATGCGCGCGCACCGGGATGTCGTCACCGAACAGCCGCACGTGCTTGGCGCCCTGCACGATGCTGCGCCCGAGCGTGCCGTTGGCCTGGTAGCCCACGAACACGATGTGCGCCGCCGGGTTGCCGAGGTTGTGGCGCAGGTGGTGGCGGATGCGCCCGCCGGTGCACATGCCGGAGCCCGCGAGGATCACCGCGTGGTGGCGGATCGCGTTGATGCTGCGCGAAGTTTCGCCGTCCTGGCTGAGCGTCAGGTTCGGCAAGTGCAGCGGATGCGGCCGCGACGCCCACAACGCCTTGGCGTCCGCATCGAACAGATCCTCGTGGCGGTCGTAGGCCGCGGTGACGCGAATCGCCATCGGGCTGTCGAGGAAGATCCTGAATTCCCCGAGGCCCCATTCGTCGAAGTGCTCGGCGAAGAAATACAACAATTCCTGGGTGCGCCCGACGGCAAACGCCGGGATCACCACGTTGCCGCCGTCGCGATGCGCCGCGGCGAAGATTTCCCCCAGCTCGGCGATGGTGTCCTCGCGCGACTTGTGCAGGCGGTCGCCATAGGTCGATTCCATCACCACCAGATTCGCGGCCGGGACCGCCGCGGGGTCGCACAGGATCGGCGTGCCGTTCGGCCCGAGGTCGCCCGAGAACACCAGCCTGCGGGTTTCGCCATTCTCGTCGGCCGCCAGTTCCACCGTGGCCGAGCCGAGGATGTGGCCGGCATCGCGAAGCGTCAGGGTGACACCGGGCAGGATCTCCACCGGCTCGTTGTACGCCACCGGCCGCATGGCCTTGGCGGCGGCGTCGACATCGTCCTGCGTGTACAACGGCACGCTGGGCTGCTGGCCGGGATGCAGGTGGCGGTTGTCCCATTCGGCATCCATCGCCGCAATGTGCGCGCAATCGGCCAACATGATCGCGGCGAGGTCGACGGTGGCCGGATGCGTGTAGATCGGGCCGGAAAATCCGCGCTTGACCAGCAAGGGCACGCGTCCGGTGTGGTCGATGTGGGCGTGGCTCAACACCAATACGTCAATCGCCTTGGGATCGAATGGGAAATCCGCGGCGTTGCGCGCATCCGCCGTGCGATCCCCTTGCACCATGCCGCAGTCGAGCAACACTTGCTTGCCCGCGACTTCCACCAGATGGCACGAGCCCGTGACCTCGCCCGCGGCTCCGTGAAACACGATATCCATGCGCACGCTCCTTCGCTTCGATGTAAGTCGCCGCAGTATGCCCGGAAGGGAACCCGGCGCAAGCCGGCCCGGGCATGACCAACGGCCTATGCGTGAGCCACGCCGCCGATTCGCTGGCACAATCAGGGGTTCATGCGGAGCGCGCAGCGCGCCCGCGACCTGTTTCGCACCGCCAAAGGACGAATCCATGCAAAAGCATCTGCTGACCCCGATCGCGTTGGCCATCGGCACGGCACTGGCCGTCGCCGGTTGCAGCAACACCAGCCAGAACCAGGCCACCTCGGCACCCGCCAGCGCAGCTTCTGCGCCCGCCGCCGCGCCGGCGCCGGCATCGACGGTCGTGATCCCGCCGAACCAGTCGATCGCGTTCGACCTCGACAACCAGTTCAAGCCGTGCGACGACTTCGCGCAGTACGTCAACGCCAACTGGAACAAGGCCAATCCGGTGCCGTCCGACCAGAGCCGCTGGGGCGCATTCGGCATCCTGCACGAAAAGAGCATGCTCGAGCAGAAGCAGATCCTCGAAACTGCCGCGGCCGACGTGAAGGACGGCCAGGGCAGCGCGCTGCAGCAGAAGCTTGGCAACCTGTACTCCGCCGGCATGGACACCGCGGCGATCGACAAGCTCGGCTACGACCCGATCAAGGCGAAGCTGGCCGCCATCGGCGCGCTGAAGACACCAGCGGACATCGCCAACTTCATCACCACCAGCTACGACAACGGTGACGGCTACGTCTTCAACTTCGGCTCGGGCGCCGACTTCAAGGATGCCACCAAGCAAATCGGCTACGTATTCCAGAGTGGCCTTGGCCTGCCCACGCGTGACTACTACCTGTCGCCGAAGTACAAGGACAAGCGCGACGCGTACGTGAAGTACATCGCCAAGTCGTTCGAGCTCGTCGGCACACCCGCCGCCGACGCGCAGAAGCAGGCCGATTCCGTGCTGGCGTTCGAGACCGAACTGGCCAAGGCCTCGCTGTCACCGGTCGACCTGCGCAACCTCGACAACGAATACCACTTCGTGACCGTCGCCGAAGCCGACAAGATCACTCCGCATTTCAACTGGGGCGACTTCTTCAAGGCCCAGGGCATCGACATCGGCAAGGGCTTCTCGCTGTCACAGCCGAAGTTCGCGGCCGAGTTCGACAAGCTGCTGGCGCATGCTCCCGCCGCGCAGTGGCAGGCTTACCTGAAGTTCCACCTCATCAGTGACGCCTCGTCGGCCCTCAGCACGCCATTCCAGGACAACTACTTCGACTTCTACGGCAAGACCATGCGCGGCCAGCCCGAGCAACAGGCGCGCTGGAAGCGCGTGATCGGCGCGGTCAACGGCGCCATGGGCATGGGCCTTGGCCAGTTGTACGTCGCCAAGTATTTCCCGCCGGAAGCCAAGGCGCGCGCCGAAACACTGGTCACCAACGTGCGCAACGCGCTCAAGGAACACATCGAGAATCTCGACTGGATGAGCGCGGAAACCAAGAAGAAGGCGCTCGACAAGTGGGCGTTGTTCCTGCCGAAGATCGGCTACCCCGACAAGGACCACTGGCGCGACTGGAGCGGCCTGGATATCCAGGCTGGCAACTGGTACGCCAACCTCGAAGCCGCGTCGAAGTACAACTACCACTACGACATCGCCAAGATCGGCAAGCCGACCGACCGCCAGGACTGGGGCATGACCCCGCAAACGGTCAACGCCTACTACGATCCGTCGACCAACACCATCAACTTCCCGGCCGCGATCCTGCAGCCGCCGTTCTTCTATGCCAAGGGCGACGACGCGGTGAACTACGGCGGCATCGGCTTCGTGATCGGCCACGAATCCAGCCATGGCTTCGACGACCAGGGCAGCCAGTTCGACGGCCACGGCAACCGCGTCGACTGGTGGACCGCCAAGGACAAGGCGCAGTTCAAGGACCGCACGGCGGCCCTGGTGAAGCAATATGACGGCTACGCGCCGATCGCCGGCAAGCCCGACCTGCACGTCCAGGGCCAGTTGACCCTGGGTGAGGACATCGCCGACCTTGGCGGCCTCAACGTTGCCTACACGGCGCTGCAGACCGCGCTGAAGGCCGATCCGAAGGAAGCCGACGCGAAGATCGACGGCATGACCGAAGACCAGCGTTTCTTCCTGAGCTCGGCCCGCGTATGGGAAGGCAGCGCGCGCGAGAAGACCGCCGAGCTGATGCTGAATGTCGATCCGCACGCTCCGGCCAGCATCCGTGCATTCGCGTCTGCCTCCAACATGCCGCAATTTGCACAGGCCTTCCAGTGCAAGCCTGGCGACAAGATGATGCACACCGGCGACAAGCTGGTGAAGATCTGGTGATCCACGGCTCGACCGCGTGGCCCGGAGACGGGCTTCGCGGTCGCGCTTCTTTCCATCCCTTGAATGCCGCACGCAAGTGCGGCATTTTTTTGCGCGACGGTTCGAGTTTCGGCCAACACCGGCGGCAGATCGGCAACGCCAACGTCCCAGCGCGATCGTCGCCGCGGTGTCCGTCGTTCCTGGCGCAGGCGCCGTTTTTCGATGTGGACCACTGCCCCGATGCGTTGGCACTGCCGTCCGGAGGCCGACGCGCACGGCGCCACCACGCACCGAAACACCGCGAGGCTAAATTTAGTTATTGCGAATGTGTCGCATTCGTCTTAGTATCCGTGCTGCAAATCGCACTCAAACGTGCGGTCATCCATCTCGTGTGCAGCACGGACGAGCCGGCGGCGTTGAACTGCCGGCCTCGCCATTCCTGCGGGGTTTCCCCGCCGGTCGCGCACGCGGCACCACAAGGATTCGATCCCATGTCGTCCGGCATCAAGCACCGCAAGCACGCACCAACCCGCAAACGCTCCCACCCGATTGCCCTCACTACCCTGGTGACGAGCATCGCCGCGGTCCTGCCGTCATTGGCAGCCGCCGCGTCACCGGCGGCATCAGCGCCGGCCGCAGCTGCCGCCGCCCTGACCCAGTTGCCGACCATCCACGTCACGGCGACCCGCAACCCGTACAAGATCGACGCGGTCGCGTCACCCAAGTTCACCCAGCCGCTTCTGGACACGCCGCAAACCATCAACGTCATCGGCAAGCAGGTCATCCAGCAGCAAGCCGCGACCACGCTGACCGAAGCGTTGCGCAACAGTCCCGGCGTCGGCACGTTCTACGTCGGCGAGAACGGCAGCACGTCGACCGGCGACGCCGTCTACATGCGCGGCTTCGATGCGGCCGGAAGCATTTTCGTCGATGGCGTGCGCGACCTCGGATCGATCTCGCGCGATGTATTCGATACCGAACAGGTCGAGGTGATCAAGGGACCCGACGGCACCGTGTACGGCCGCACCACGCCGACCGGCGCGATCAACATGGTCAGCAAGCAGCCGCTGCTGGACAACCATGTATCCGCAACCCTGGGCTACGGCAGCTGGAACCAGCGGCGCGGCACCGCCGACTGGAACCAGGCGATCGGCGAACGCGCCGCGTTCCGTCTCAACGTGATGGACCAGGACAGCGGCGTTCCCGGCCGCGACAACGTCAAGAACGATCGCTGGGGCATCGCGCCGTCGCTCGCGTTCGGACTCGGCAGTGCCACCACCGTGTACCTCGACTTTCTGCACATCAGTCAGGACAACGTGCCCGACGGCGGCGTCCCCACCATCGGCCTGCCGGGCTACTCGTCGCCCGATCCGGCACGTCCGTTCCTCGCCGATGCAGCCCGTGTCGACCCGTCGAACTTCTACGGCACCGCTGCAGACCACGACCGCGTCAAGTCGGACATGGCGACGTTGATCGTGCACCATGACCTTTCCGACAACGCCACGCTGCACGACACCTTGCGCTGGGGCCGCACGCAGGAGGACTACCTGCTGACCTCGTTCATGGGCAACGCCGCGCGACTGCTGACGCCCGATCCGGCCGATCCCTCCACCTGGACGATCGCGCGCAGCAACCCGAATTTCAAGGACCAGACCAATCGCATCCTCACCAACCAGCTCAACTTCACCTTCAACTTCGGCAGCGGCAACGTCACGCACAACTTCAGCACCGGCCTGGAACTGACGCGCGAGCAACTGGGCACCGGTGGTTACGCCGCACTCGATGGCAGCGCATGGACGCCCGCGAACCTCTACAACCCCGACCCCGAGACCGCGACCGGCCTCATCACCGGCGACAACGGCACCTGGAGCCGTGCCCGCACCGACACCGCCGGGATCTATGCGTTCGATACGATGCATTTCGGGAAGCGCTGGCTGCTCACCATCGGCGGCCGGCTCGATCACTACAGCACCGACTTCGACAGCGTGGTCTTGTGCGGCGGTCGCAGCGCGCCTGCCTGCGGCAGCTTGCCGACCGGCACGCCAGTGCCCGGCCTCGACGCGGACAAAAGTGGCAACCTTGCAAGTTACAAACTTGGTCTTGTCTACAAACCTGCCGCCAACGGCAGCGTGTACGTCAACTTCGCCACCGGCAGCGAACCGCCGGGCGGCAACAGTCTCGCGTTCAGTGCCTCGGCAAACAACGCCGACAATCCGATCTTCAACCCGCAGAAGGCACGCACGATTGAAGTCGGCACCAAATGGAACGTGTTCGCTGACCAGTTGCGACTGACTGCCGCGCTGTTCCGCACCGAGGTCAGCAACCTCGTGGTGCAGGATCCCGTGGACCTGCAGTACTACCAGATCGGCCACGAACGCGTGCAGGGCATCGAGCTGGGCGCGATCGGACAGATCACGCGACACTGGGCCGTCAGCGCCGGCTACACCGTGATGAACACGCATGCGGATGGCGGCATCGTCAGCAGCTCCACCACCTCCTCCGCACCCGCGACCAATGGCTCGAACACACTGGCATACACGCCCAGGAGTTCGTTCACCGCGTGGTCGACGTGGAAGCTGCCGCACCGTGTCATCCTCGGCACCGGCGCACGCTACTCGGGCGAAATGCAGCGCGGCCATGATGGTGCAGTGGGCACGCCCGCGTACACCGAGGCTTATTGGGTGTTCGACGCGATGGCGGGCTATGAAATCAATCGCCACGCATCCCTGCAACTCAACGTCTACAATCTGTTCGACAAGCATTACGTGGCCGCGATCAACAAGAGCGGCTACCGCTACACGCCCGGGGCGCCGCGCTCGGCGATGCTGACCTTGAACATCAAGTACTGAGCGATCAATGCTGCTGCATATCGAGAACCTGCTGGATGCCGCGACCATCACGCGCATGCGCGCGCAACTGGACGCCGCGGAGTGGGTCGATGGCCGCGAAACCGTCGGCCTGCAGGGCGCACAGGTCAAACGCAACCAGCAATTGCCGGATGCATCGCCGCTGCGGGCCGAACTCGGCCGCGAAGTGCTGGCCGCCTGCGCGCGCCATCCGCAATTCCACGCAGCCACGTTGCCGGTCAAGATCCTGCCGCCGCGCTTCAACCGCTACAGCGGCGGCGGCACTTACGGCGCGCACGTCGACGGCGCGGTGATGGCACTGTCCGACGGCAGCCAGTTGCGCAGCGACATCGCCTGCACCGTGTTCCTTGCCGACCCGGACAGCTACGACGGCGGCGAGCTGATCGTCGATGACACCTACGGCGAACACGAGGT
>DASSRT010000075.1:0-9364 GCA_035701705.1 Rhodanobacteraceae bacterium | reverse complement strand
GATGCTCGGGCCCAACCAGTTCGGGGCGTTCGCGGGCATCGCGGCGCTGGCGCTGATGCTCGGTACGCTGGCAACGTTCGGCACCCATCTGGTGTTGTTGGGGGAAGTCTCGAAAGACCCTCTCCGACGCGAACGGGTTCTGCTGTATGCAGTCCCGACCACGCTTGTGTGCGGCGGTGCATTACTGGCCATCTATCTGGCGATTTCGACATTCGCCCTGCGCGAATCCGGCGTCGCGTTCCACATTCTGCTGGCCATCGGCATCACGGAAATGTGGCTGCAACCACTGTTTGGTCTGCCAGCGATGGAGCACTTGGCACTCGGCCGCGTTGCACGCTCACAATTGTTGCAGCTGTTACCTTTGGCGCTGCGCCTCGCCGCCGCTGCTGCGGTGCTGCTGCTGCACCTCGCACACCCTCTGGCTGCCTACGCCTACGGTTATCTCGCGGCATCGCTGATCGCCCTTGCCGTCGGCACAGCCACCATGCCCGGGCGCTGGCCGGCACCAGGTTCATGGCGCCTTCCTACTCGCGCGGAACTTGGTGAGGCCGCAGGCTACGCTGCCCTCAACGTGACCGCGATCAGCCCTGCCGAACTCGACAAGACGCTTGCGACCAAACTGCTGTCACTGGCCACCGCGGGCTTGTACGCCGCCGGCGCGCGCATCATCGGCGCAGCAACCCTGCCCATCGGCGCGATGCTGATGTCGGCGCTGCCGCGGCTGTTCCGCGAGGGCTGGGCCCAGCCCGACCGTACGATCCGACTGTTGCGCTGGATCTTCGGCGCGGCGCTCGCGTACAGCACGGCGCTGGCCGTGTTGCTGTGGTTCATCGCGCCAGTGTTCGTGTGGATCTTCGGCGAAAAATACACCGGCATCCAGCATGTGATCCACTGGCTGTGCCTTGCAGTGCCAGGCATGATGCTGCGCATGGCCGCCGGCAGCGTACTGATGGCACTGGGCAAACCTTGGGTGCGCGTGGGCTTTGAACTCAGCGGGCTGGCAATCCTGGTCGCCGCGGCTTTTATACTGACCCAATACGTCGGGGCGATCGGCATGCCACTGGCGTTGGCGTGTTCCGAGTGGGGGATGGCGGTAATCGGCCTCACGGCCATTGTCCGGGAATTGAAGTCATATCAGTATCACGACCATCCGCGGGACCCCGGTGGTACCTGACCGGCATTCTGGGCTGTGCATCTGCAAGCAACCCGTTGCGAGCGCATTCCGGTTTTGCGCAAACGCGGCCTGAACGAGCGACAACCGAGGCAACCAAGTGAAACGTGCACTCATCACCGGCATCACCGGCCAGGACGGCTCCTATCTCGCCGAGTTCCTGTTGGCGAAGGGCTACGAGGTGCATGGCATCAAGCGCCGGTCATCATCGTTCAACACTGAGCGCATCGACCACATCTATCGCGACCCCCACGAGAAGGATCGCCGGCTGGTCCTGCATTACGGGGATCTCACCGACGCCACCAATCTGATCCGGATACTGCAGCAGGTGCAACCAGACGAGGTGTACAACCTTGGCGCACAAAGCCACGTGCAGGTTTCGTTCGAGACACCGGAATACACCGCCAACTCCGACGCATTGGGAACACTGCGCCTGCTGGAAGCGATCCGGATCCTGGAACTGCAAGGCAAGACCCGTTTTTACCAGGCATCCACATCGGAGTTGTACGGAAAAGTCGCCGAGACGCCGCAGACCGAATCCACGCCTTTCTATCCGCGCTCGCCCTACGGCGTGGCCAAGCTCTATGCCTACTGGATTGCGGTGAACTATCGCGAAGCGTACGGCATGTACGCCTGCAACGGCATCCTGTTCAACCACGAATCACCCGTGCGTGGCGAGACCTTCGTGACGCGCAAGATCACCCGCGCACTGGCGCGCATGCACCTCGGCCTGCAGGATTGCCTGTATCTCGGCAACCTGGATGCACGCCGCGACTGGGGCCATGCGCGTGACTACGTCGAGGCGCAATGGCTGATGCTGCAGCAGGACCAACCCGAGGATTACGTGATCGCAACCGGGGAGCAACACTCGGTGCGAGAATTCGTCGACCGGGCAGCACGCGAGATCGGCATCGGGATCGACTGGCGCGACAGCGGGGTCAATGCGCACGGGCTGGTAGCCGCCGCACCTGCGGAGTCCGCCCTGCATGCCGGCCAGCGCATCGTCGCGATCGACCCACGCTACTTCCGCCCCGCGGAAGTGGACACCTTGCTCGGCGATCCCCGCAAGGCACATGAGCGGCTCGGATGGGTAGCGCGAACCAGCTTCGATGCACTGGTCACCGAGATGATGCAATTCGATCTGGACGAAGCGCGCCGCGATACCCTGGTGGGCCGCGCGGGCTATCGCGTATCCGAGCATCGCGAATGAGCGAGATGCCTCCAGGCTCCCGTATCCACGTCGCCGGCCATACCGGCATGGTCGGCTCGGCCATCGTTCGCAAGCTGCGTGCGGAAGGCCATGAAAACCTGCTTCTGCGCACTCACGCAGAACTGGATTTGACGGATCAACAAGCTGTTGATGCGTTCTACGCCAACGAGCGGCCGGAGTACGTGTTTCTCGCCGCCGCCAAGGTCGGCGGCATCCACGCCAACAGCAGCTACCCGGCTGACTTCATCCGCGACAACCTGGCCATCCAGACCAACGTGATCCACTCAGCCTGGAAGCACGGGGCGAAGAAATTGCTTTTCCTGGGTTCGTCGTGCATCTACCCGCGCGACTGCCCGCAACCCATCAAGGAAGAATACCTGCTGACCGGCCCGCTGGAACCGACCAACCAGTGGTACGCCGTCGCCAAGATCGCAGGCTTGAAGATGTGTCAGGCGTATCGGGAGCAGTACGGCTTCGATGCGATCTGCGCGATGCCGACCAACCTTTACGGGCCCGGCGACAACTACGACCCGGAGAATTCACACGTCGTGCCCGCCCTGATCCGGCGCATACACGAAGCCAAACAACGAGGCGCCACCCGAGTCACGATTTGGGGAACCGGCAACCCCTTGCGCGAATTCCTGCACGTGGACGACCTTGCCGATGCGTTGCTTTTGCTGCTGCGCGAATACAGCGACGCGCGCATCATCAACATCGGCTCCGGTCAGGAGTTGAGCATTGCCGAACTCGCGCGCACGATTGCGGACGTCGTCGGTTTCCGCGGCGAGCTTGTGTTCGACCCGTCGCAGCCCGACGGCACACCGCGCAAGCGTTTGGATACGACGATACTGGAGGCGATGGGTTGGCGGGCACGGAGGACACTCCATGCAGGGCTCCAAGACACGCTCGCGTCGTATGTGACCATGAGTCCAGCAAGATGCCATTCGATATGATGCCGCGCATCCCTGTCTACCAACCCGACCTTTCCGGCCACGAACGTGACTACGTGTTGGAGTGTCTGGACAGCACATGGATTTCCTCCAAAGGCAGATTCATTGCACAGTTTGAGTCCGCGTTCGCCGATTTCCTCGATGTGCCTCATGCGGTGACGGTCTGCAATGGCACCGTCGCGCTCCACCTTGCCCTCGTTGCGCTTGGAATCGGTCCAGGGGACGAAGTCATCGTACCCACGTTGACCTACATCGCGTCAGTGAATGCAATCCGTTACACGGGCGCGACCCCGGTATTCTGCGACTCACTGGCCGACACGTGGCAGATGGATCCTGCGGATGTCGAGCAACGAATCACTCCACGCACACGGGCGATCATGGCTGTACACCTGTACGGCGGTGCATGTGAAATGGAGCGACTCGCAGCCCTGTGCCGACGCCACGATCTGAAGTTGATCGAGGACTGCGCGGAGGCAATCGGCACGCGCATCGACAGCCGCCATGTCGGCACATTCGGCGACGTTGCGGCGTTCAGCTTCTTTGGCAACAAGACCATCACTACCGGTGAAGGTGGCATGGTCGTATGCAAGGACACTTCACTCGACGCGGACTTGCGCCATTTGCGCGGGCAAGGCCTCGCCAAGGACCAAGAGTACTGGCATGACGTGATTGGCTACAACTACCGGATGACAAACATCTGTGCAGCCATCGGGGTGGCGCAGTTGGAACGGGTGGACGACATACTGCACAGGAAAGCCGGTCTGGCACAACGGTATCGAGCTGCGCTGGCTGAGGTGCCCGTCAGGTTTCAAGCCCATCGAACCTCCGAGGTCATGTCACACTGGATGGTGACTATCCTCACATCGGCGGCAGCGGATCGCGACCCACTGCGTACCTCACTTCTTGCGGCAGGTGTCGAGACCCGGCCGATATTCTACCCAGTACACACCATGCCGATGTATCACCGAGAAGGCGTGTCATTTCCGGTGGCGGAAGACATCGCCGCACGAGGTATCAACCTGCCAAGTTGGCACGACTTGTCCACTCGAGACATGTCCACTGTTGTAAATGCGATCAGCCGATTTCGATGGAGCCGTGCATGAACGTCATATTCGGTGCTGGTGGTGTGGCATTGGAAGTCGCTTGGCTGATGCACGAATCAACTATTTCTGAGCATCTAACCGGCTTGGCTCCAAACATATTCATCACAGCCGATGCGCATTGGTCAACCGGTCAGTCTATCGATGACACACCCGTAATAAAAGATAGTGACTTTTTTGCATCACCTCCGCAAGTAAACTTCAACACCTATATAGCAATCGGCCAGCCTGCGATAAAGCTCGCCATCGTATCGAGAATACAGCGTGAAGTATACTGCAAGTTCCCAAACCTGATTCATCCCTCGACACCTTTGGATACGCGTCCGGGCACGATTCGCTTGGGTCGGGGAGTGATCATTTACCCCACCGCTTGTCTGACAACTCGTATATCGATTGGGGATTTCGTTCACATCAACCCTTCCGCCAACGTGGCACATGGTGCCAAGGTCGGCAGCTTCAGCACACTATGCCCCGGCTCGATCATCTGTGGAAATGCAATCGTTGGAGACGCATGTTTCATCGGTGCAGGCGCGATCATCAAAGACGGTGTTCGCATTGCCGATGGATGCACGATCGGAGCAGGCGCGGTTGTAATCTCAGACATAACTGAACCTGGCACGTGGGCCGGAGTGCCGGCACGAAAGTTGGACACATGATGCGCGTACTGCTTCCGCTTCACGGCTATGTGCATTGGAACGGGGGATTGGACCTGGCTCGCCTGCTCGCAACCGCCCTCTCGCGACCCACCGTTTCACCCAAGGTCGAGTTGAGTTTCGCAATACCCAAACAATCCCAAGCGAATCGCTGGCTAGAATCCGGGTTGCGATGGATGAGAGGGCTTCGGACTGGCGATCCCCGGCTCGCAGCGAAAAGTGCATCCGTGCGGATGCGGGCCGCCTTCGAGATCGCTGGCGAGGGCCAGGTCATCCGTTGCGCCGACAACGCTGGCGGCATCCTGCAGGCAGCGAGTCTCGCGCACGCCGACATAATTTTCCCAACCATGCTCCCATTGGGCCCATCCGATCTACGCCGAGTAGGTTACCTGTTCGACTTCCAGCATCGCTATCTTCCGGGATTATTTCCACCCCGCACATGCCGCAACCGCGACCGACGTTTCGCGCAAATCGGCTCAGACGGAGATGGCGTGGTGGTTAACTCACGCGCTGTCGCGCGTGACGTCGAACAATGGCTTGGCATTGCACCGGATCGAATACTAGCCATGCCGTTTACCCCGTATGCAATGCCTTGGTCCTTCGATGTCGACCCTACAGATGCCCAACGCCGCTACAGGATCGAAGGGAAGTACCTGATGGTGTGCAACCATTTCTGGAAGCACAAGGACCATGCCACAGCCTTGCGTGCGTTCGCAAAACTTCGCAACAGCCTTGCGAACAATGATCTGCTGCTCATATTGACAGGGGACCCGATTGATCACAGAGATCCACAACACTATGCCTGGCTGACCGCACTCGCCGAGAGACTGGGGATTGCACCTTCCACCCGTTTTCTAGGCCTTATTCCGAAGCGCGACCAGCTAGCCCTGATACGAGGTTGCGTGGGCCTGCTGCAACCTACGTTGTTCGAAGGCGGGCCAGGTGGTGGGGCGGTCTACGATGCTATCGGCCTTGGCGTTCCAGCAATTGTTTCGGATATTCCCGTCAATGCCGAAATCGATTGCGGCGATGTTCGTTTTTTTCACACGGGTGACGCCATGGATCTGGCCGATAAAACTTCAGAGTTGCTAGGATCACCATCACCTCGGCCCGCTCGTGACACGCTTCTTTCGAGGGGCGAAACCAACCTAAAGAGGCTAGGCAACGCAATCGCTGATTTCCTCGCCGACATCGTGGCGCGCCCCCGCACGAGTAGCCTTTGAAGATTCTCCTCGTCAGCAAGCGCCACCCCCAGCAGCGCGACCTGATCGAGCGTCCGTACGGACGGTTCTACTGGCTACCGACGATGCTGGCAGCGACCGGTCACGACGTGCATACGATTCTTTGCAGCCACCGGCGGCTTCCTGCTGCTGCGTTGGATCGCGACGGGGTGCATTGGACAAGCCTTGATATCCGCACTCTCGGGCCGGCCGCACTGCTTTCCCGCATCAAAGCAGAGGCACAGGCGTTCCAGCCGGACTGGATCGTCGGCTTGTCTGACGCGTGGTACGGCTGGCTCGCGCATTGGCTGGCACGCAAAACCGGTGCCCGCCTCGCCATCGATGCCTACGACAACTACGAAGCCTACATGCCATGGAACCTGCCATTGCATTGGAAATGGCATCGTGCGCTGCACGCAGCCGACGTCGTGACGGCGGCTGGTCCGCAACTGGCTGAACTTCTGGATCGCCAGCGCCATGGAAAATCAAGGACGGTGGTCGTGCCCATGGCCGCAGATCCGGTCTTCAAACCACATGGCCGGGAGGCCGCACGTCGTGCGCTTGGCCTTCCGGGACAGGTTCCGCTCGTCGGCTACTGCGGAAGCTGGGCCAACAACCGTGGCACGGATATTCTTTTGGCTGCGTTCCGGCTGATACGTGCGAGCAAGCCGGACGCACAGTTGGTGCTGACGGGAAATCCACCGCCTCATGCCCGCGCAGAGCCTGGGGTGCTAGCCACGGGCTACGTGAAGGACGAGCAACTGCCGTTGGTGTTGTCGGCACTGGACGTCGCGTGCGTAATCACCTCAGACACTTC
Source organism: Rhodanobacteraceae bacterium (assembly GCA_035701705.1). Classification (GTDB taxonomy): domain Bacteria; phylum Pseudomonadota; class Gammaproteobacteria; order Xanthomonadales; family Rhodanobacteraceae; genus 66-474. Next base: position 2,243 of record DASSRT010000075.1, on the reverse strand, counting down.
ATTTGGTCGTTACAGCTATCCGGCCAAGTTGTGCGAAGCGATGGCGTGTCAGGTACCCGTGGTTGCGACAGCGACCGGACCGGTACGCTGGATGCTTGGAGACGGCAGGCGCTGCCTCGTGCCGACAGGCGATGCCCCCGCCCTGGCCAATCGCGTACTCGCGCAGCTGGGGTGCGGGAACACTGCCTACTCCGGGCTGCCTTCCTGGGAAGACAGTGCTGCTCGGTTCGAATCGGCGCTCCTGTCGGCTGCGCGCGGCACCAACGCATAGATCAGGGTCGGAATGACTCGCCTCAAAGGAGCAAGCAGTGCATCGGGCATCGCGCGCAAGATGTGCGCACCGCGTGATGTCGGACGTTCGATTTCAAACGTCGCGCGCCACGCTTCGATGCACAGGTTGCGGTAGCGAAACCCGGCGGTGGCGAGCATTCGCTCCAGTTGCTTCATCTGCAGGGGTTCGCAATCGTAGAAGGTGCCCTTGCGCATAAGGCGAAGGTACGGGCTGCGCCACGAATGCGGCCACCAGCTGAGGAATTTGAGCTGGTAATGCGGCTCGGTGAGCATCCAGCGGTTGGGCACCGCAAGGTAACCGATGCCGTCAGGTTGCATGACGCGATGGACTTCCGCAAGGTGCCGTTGCTGCGCGCGTGTATCGCCAACGTGCTCGATGACGTGATTGGTGATGACGACATCGAAACTGCCATCCGCGAACGGCAATTCCACTCCGTGCACCTGCCGGTACATATAACCATCACGCACCAGGCGATTGTCCGCCACATCAACGGCCACCACGTCGCAGCGCAACGATGGGTGTATTGCAAACCAATGGGCTATGCCACCGGAACCCGTGCCGATTTCGAGTAGACGCATGGGCTGCGGCCTATTCGCAAGGTCGAGCAGACGCGCGATTTTTTCTGCCTTCCAGTTTCGCGAGGGCAGATCAAGCACAGCGTGGGGTTGCCGATGGAATCCAGGCGCGCTCATGTCATTCGGAACTGGCCGCGTGGCCGGTTGCTGCAATGACGCCATGGTAATACAATTCTCTACACAGGTAATACCTTGGAGTGCAGACATGAGTTCGATGCTTACCAGCAAAGGGCAGGTCACCATCCCCAAGGCGATCCGGGACTACCTTGGATTACGACCGGGCCACGCGGTGGAGTTCGAGATCACCGCGGATGGCAAGGCTGTCGTACGTCCCACCAAGCAAACCCGTCGACGCACCGGCCGCAGCCGAGCGGCACGTCTGCGGGGTACGCTGAAGACGGGACAGGATACCGGCGCGCTGATGGAGCTGTTGCGTGACTACTCCGCAGATGCGCGCGATCCCGGCTTCGGCGGCATCCCGGGCCAATGATCCTGGTCGACACCTGTGTGTGGTTGGATGTGCTGCAAGACGATCCGCGTTGGGCAGAATGGTCACAGACGCAATTGGACTTGGCCATGCACCGCGGCGGCATCGCGATCAACCCGGTGATCTACGCCGAACTCTCGGTAGGGTTCGATCGGATCGAAAGGCTGGACGCTGTATTGGCGCAACTTTCCGCGACCCTCGAGGAACTGCCGCGACAGGCGCTGTTTCTCGCCGGCAAGGCGTTTCGTCAATACCGTGCGCGCCAAGGTGAACGCAAAGGCGTGCTGCCGGATTTTTTCATCGGCGCGCATGCTGCAGTGAGTGGCTTGCCACTGTTGACGCGTGACGTGACCCGCATCCGCGGCTACTTCCCGACGGTGGTGTTGCTGGCGCCGGGGTAACCCTGAGTAACGCCGGTGATGCTCAACTCACACCCCACACGTCAATCGCCCACCTCTGGCGCAGCGAGCTGCCTTCGCAGGGCCTCGCCAAAATGTCTCCAACTGAATGACTCCGCCGCGACAGCACAACGTTGCGCGACTGTGGCTCGATCGTTGCGCGCCAGCCAGGCATCCACGTTGGCAGCAAAGCCTTCGTAATCGCCGGGCGGGACCAGGCTACCCGTTTCGCCCTCGACCACGGCATCGGGAACCCCGCCGCTGGCGAAGGCGACGGTCGGCAAGCCCCGTGCGGCGGCCTCGATTGCCACCATGCCGAAGCCTTCCGGATCGCCCGGAATCTCGCGGACCGGAAACACATGGACGTCGGCGGCACGAAATGCCGCATCCAGCTCGATATCGGAGAGCTTGCCAAGGAACCGAAGGTTGTCCGCAACGCCAGCATCCGCCGCAGCCGCGCGGATGCTGTCCGGCGATTGTGCTGCAGCATG
>DASSRT010000074.1:0-24303 GCA_035701705.1 Rhodanobacteraceae bacterium | reverse complement strand
GGCACCTACGCACTGCAGCCGCCCTCGGAAGACCTGCGCCAGTTCAACGGCCGCGGCGGCTTCCGCAACGACGGCAGCGAGTACGTGATCTGGCTGGCCGACGGCGCGGCCACGCCGGCGCCGTGGTGCAACGTGCTGGCGAACGAAGCACTCGGCAGCGTGGTCAGCGAATCCGGCAGCGCCTACACCTTCGCCGGCAACGCGCACGAATTCCGCCTCACCCCCTGGTACAACGACCCGCTGCGCGATCGCAGCGGCGAAGCCCTGTGGCTGCGCGACGAAGCCACCGGCGATGCGTGGTCGGTGACACCGCAGCCCACGCCCGACGGACTTCCCTTCCGCGTCTGCCACGGCTTCGGCTACAGCCGCTGGGAACACTGCCACGGCGACATCTACAGCGAACTGACGGTGTTCGTCGCGCGCGACGCACCGGTCAAGCTGGCGCTGCTGACGGTCACCAACAAAGGCGATCGTGCGCGCAACCTCTCGATTACATCCTTCGTGGAATGGGTGCTGGGCGAACGCCGCGACCGCAGCGGCATCCACGTGCGCACCCGGCATGCCGCGGGCGGCGGCGCCAGCTTCGCCAGCAACGCCTTCGATGCCACGTTTGGCGAACAGGTGGCCTTGCATGCGCTGGCCGGGCGGCAGGTGCAATTCAGCTGCGACCGCCGCAGTTTCATCGGCCGCAATCGCGGGCTCGCCGCGCCCCTCGGCATGCAGGCGGAAGCACTGGACGAAGCCTGCGGCGCGGGGCTCGATCCGTGCTCGGCGTTGCGTACGCTGGTCGAGCTGGCCGCGGGCGAGGAATTCGAAACCGTGATCGTGCTGGGCGCCGCCCCGGGCGATGCCGCAGCACAGGCATTGGTCGAGACCTGGCGGCATGCGCCGACCGCGCGCGACGAGCTTGCCGCGGTGCGCGCGCACTGGCGCGATACCCTGGGGCAACTGCGCGTGCGTACGCCGGATGCCGCCACCGACACGCTCGCCAACGGCTGGCTGCAATACCAGGTGCTCGCTTCGCGGATCCTTGCGCGCAGCGGCTATTACCAGTCCGGCGGCGCCTTTGGTTTCCGCGACCAGCTGCAGGATGCGATGGCGGTGATGAACACGCGCCCCGAGCTGGTGCGCGCGCAACTGTTGCGCTCGGCGCGCCATCAGTTCCGCGAAGGCGACGTGCAGCACTGGTGGCATCCGCCCGCCGGCAAGGGCGTGCGCACGCGCATCAGCGACGACCTGCTGTGGCTGCCGTGGTGCACGGCCGAATACGTGCGCGTCACCGGCGACACCGCGGTGCTGGACGAAACCGCACCCTTCCTCGAAGGTCGCCCGCTCGCCGCCGACGAGGAATCGGTCTACGAAGAAGCGCGCGCCACGCCCGAGTCCGCGAGCCTGTACGAGCACGGCCTGCGCGCGCTGCGCCACAGCCTGCGCTTCGGCGCGCACGGCCTGCCCTTGATCGGCGGCGGCGACTGGAACGACGGCATGAACCGGCTCGGCCTCGCCGGTCGCGGCGAAAGCGTGTGGCTGGGCATGTTCCTGCACGACGTGCTGGAAAAATTCGCGGAGTTGGCGGCGGCACGCGACGATCCCGTCGCCGGCGAACTTGCTGCTGCCGCCAGCGAACTCGCAGGCAACCTGCAGCGGCATGCCTGGGACGGCGACTGGTACCTGCGCGCATGGAACGACGACGGCATCGCGATCGGCTCGGCTGCCAGCGATGAATGCCGGATCGATTCGATCGCGCAAAGCTGGTCGGTACTGGCCGGTCTTCCCGATCGCGCCCGCAACGAACGCGCGCTGGACGCGATGCTCGAACACCTGGTCGACGCCGATGCCGGCATCGTCAAACTGTTCGCGCCGGCCTTCGACAAGACCGCGCTCGACCCGGGTTACATCAAGGGTTATGTCCCCGGCGTACGCGAGAACGGCGGCCAGTACACCCACGCCGCGGTGTGGGTGGCGATGGCGCTGGCGAAATCTGGCCGCAGCGACGACGCGTGGCGGATTGCGCACATGCTCAATCCCATCCATCACACTGTCGATGCCGACGCGCTGCAACGTTACCGCCTCGAACCCTACGCACTGGCCGCCGACGTGTACGCGGCACAGGGCCACCTCGGCCGCGGCGGCTGGAGCTGGTACACCGGCTCGGCCGGCTGGATGTACCGGTTGCTGACAGAATCGCTGCTGGGCCTGTCGCGACATGGCGAACGCCTGCTGATCGCGCCGCGCGTGCCGGATGCATGGACGCGCTGGACCGCGCTCTGGCGACATGGCGCAACGCAATACCGCATCGAATTCCTGCGCGCCGCGCCGGGCGACGGCGTGATCGACATCGGCGTGGACGGCGCGCTGCAGGAATCCAGCTCGATCGCGTTGCGTGACGATGGCGGCGAACATGCCGTGCTGGTACGCGTCGGTACACTCGGCGATTCGTTGCACGCGTCGGAACCGGGCGACGCCGAAGCCGCGCCGCAGGCCGAACCTTGACGCCGCCGTCACGATCTCCCCGGGAGTCTTCCGCCTTTTCAAAAGGAGCCTGTCCATGACCACCACCTTCAACACCAGCCTCGACAGCAAGGGCAGCGAGCTCGCGCACGTCTGGAGCCACACCGTCGGCAGCGGCCGCGCCCAGCTCGCGCTGCGCGCCGACTGGCAGGCGCAGATGCGCAAGACCCGCGCCGAACTCGGTGTGCGTTACGTGCGCTTCCACGGGCTGCTGAATGACGAGATGTGCACCTACCTGATCGAGTGCGACAAGGACATGTACTCGTTCTTCAACGCCGACCAGATCTTCGATTTCCTGGTCTCGATCGGGATGAAGCCGTTCGTGGAACTGTCGTTCATGCCGACCGCGCTGCAGACCGGCGGCGACATCGTGTTCTTCTACAAGGCCAACGTCACCCCGCCGCGCGACTACGCCAAGTGGGCGGACCTGATCACGCGGCTGGTGAAACATTGGGTTGATCGCTACGGCGCCGACGAAGTGCGCAGCTGGTACTTCGAGGTGTGGAACGAACCCAACCTCGACGCCTTCTGGAAAGGCAAGCAGGCGGATTATTTCAAGCTCTACCAGTACACCGCCAACGCCATCAAGAACGTCGACGCGCAGATCCGCGTCGGCGGGCCCGCCACCGCCAACGACGAATGGGTGCCGGAGTTCCTGCAATTCTGCGAGACCGGCAAGCTGCCGGTGGACTTCGTCTCCACCCACCACTATCCGACCGATTCGCTGGGCAAACCGGGCGATGACACCGAGACGCAACTTTCCGATGCGCCGCGCGACGTGTTGATCAAGCGCGTGCAGGCGATGCGCCGGACCGTCGGCGACAGGAAACTCTGCTACACCGAGTGGAACTCGTCGTCCAACCCGTTCTTCCAGTTCCACGACGAGCCGTACGCCGCCGCGTTCCTGTTCAAGAACATGCTGGACGTGGCCGACCTCGTGCACTGCTACAGCTGGTGGACGTTTTCCGACATCTTCGAGGAAAACTATTTCTCCTCGACGCCATTCCACGGCAGCTTCGGCCTGCAGACCATCCACGGCATCGCCAAGCCGAGCTACCGCGCGATGCAGCTGCTTGCCGGCCTCGGCCACGAGCGGCTGCCCGTCGATGGCTCGCACCCGACCGTGGATGCGTGGGCGGTGCGCAGCGACGAACGTCACGTCGACCTCGCGCTCTCCAACCACGCCTTCCCGCGCCACGACATCGCGCCGGAGGCAGTGACCTGGCATATCCGGAGTTCGCGCAAGGCCGTCTCCGCAACGGTGCAATGCGTGGACGATGGTCACTGCAACAGCCGCCAGGCATGGCTGGACATGGGCTCGCCGGATTACCTCGATGCGCGACAAGTCGCCGAACTCGACGAAGTCTCGCAGCTGCAATCCGAAAAAGTCGCGGTCGCGCCACAAACCGATGGCTTCGACATCAGCCTGAACCTGCCCCCGCACGGCATCGCCGTGGTGCGGGTGGAACTTGCCGACTGAGGGCAACGCATGTCCGCTGCCACGCAATCCCCCGGCCGCAACATCGAGCGCACTCGCAACGAAGACGACGACGTCATCGAGGACCTGCAGCGCAAGGCCTTCCGCTATTTCGAACGCCACGTGAATCCGGCCAACGGGTTGGTGCTCGACTCCACGCGCCCGACCCAACCGGCGAGCATCGCCGCGGTCGGCTTTGCGCTGTCGTCGTATCCGGTCGCGGTCGAGCGTGGCTGGCTGCTGCGCCACGACGCGCTCGCCTACACGCTGGCGGCGCTGCGCTTCTTCGATGGCGCGGATCAGGGCGGCAAGCCGGATGGCGTCGGCTACAAGGGCTTCTTCTACCACTTCCTCGATCCGAAGACCGGCGCGCGCGTGTGGCAGTGCGAACTGTCGACCATCGACACCACGCTGCTGGTCGCGGGCATGCTGTGCGCCGCGCAGTACTTCAGCGGCGACAGCGCCGACGAGCGCGAGCTGCGCGAGCGCGTGCAGTCCATCTACGCGCGCGTGGACTGGCGCTGGGCGCTGAACGAAGGCGAGGCCATCGCGCTGGGCTGGAAACCGGAGTCGGGATTCCTGGTGAACCGCTGGCTGGGCTACGACGAGTCGCTGGTCATGCACGCGCTGGCACTCGCTGCGCCCGAGTTCGCGGTCACTCGCGACACCTATGTCGCATGGACGTCCACCTTCAAGTGGCGCCGGCTGTACGGTCGCGACGTGCTGTATGCCGGGCCGCTGTTCATCCACCAGTTCTCGCACATCTGGCTGGACCTGCGCGGCATCCGCGACGCCTTCATGACGGAAAAGAACAGCGACTATTTCGAGAACAGCCGCGTCGCCACCCACATCCAGCGCGAGTATGCGCGGCGCAATCCGCGCAACTTCATCGGCTACGAAAAGAACTGCTGGGGCTTCTCCGCCACCGACGGCCCCGGCAACACCACGATGCCCTACCGCGGGCGCCAGCAACACTTCTTCGACTACACCGCGCGCGGTGCGCCCTTCGGCCCCGACGATGGCACCATCTCGCCGTGGTCGGCGATCGCATCCTTGCCGTTCGCTCCGCGGATCGTGCTGGACGAAATCCGCCACCTTGAAACGCTGATCGGCCACAGCCCGGCCGGTTACGGCTTCCACGCCTCGTTCAACCTGTCGTATCCGGAATCCGACGCCACCGGCGTGGTGTGCATGGTCAGCGGCAACGAGCGCACCTGCGCATGGGTCTCGCCGTGGCACTTTGCGCTGCACCAGGGCCCGATCGTGCTGATGATCGAAAACCACCGCAGCGGCATGCTGTGGGAATTGATGCGCGGGTGCGCACCGATCCGGCTGGGCCTCGAACGCGCCGGCTTCAGCGGCGGCTGGCTGGCGTCGAAACAGTAGGAGCGCCATGCGCGCGACCACCCATCACCACACTCGCGAACCGAAAGCACAAGGAGAAAACCCCGTGACCCAACAAGCACCCAACCTGCCCACGCCCAAATTGCTGGTCGGCCAGAACGCGCTGGTCACCGGCGCCAATTCCGGAATCGGCGAAGGCATCGCGCGCGAACTCGCCGCGGCCGGCGCCAACGTGGTGGTCAACTACGTGGTGCAACCGGAAACCGCCGAAGCCATCTGCGATGACATCAACAAGCTCGGCGTGGGCCGCGCCATCGCGATCCAGGCCGACGTCAGCAGCGAGGGCGACGTGCAGGCGATGTTCGCCGCGGCCGTGAAGCAATTCGGCACGCTCGACATCGTCTGTTCGAACGCCGGCATCCAGCGCGACGCCCACCTCGTCGACATGACGCTGGAGCAGTGGAACAAGGTCATCGGCGTCAACCTCACCGGCGCCTTCCTGGTCGCCCGAGAAGCGGCGCGCGAATTCACCCGCCGCGGCATGCGCGAAGTGTCGTCGGCACTCGGCACGATCATCTTCACCAGTTCCGTGCATCAGGTGATTCCGTGGTCCGGACACTGCAACTACGCCACCACCAAGGGCGGCATGATGCTGCTGATGCGCTCGCTCGCGCAGGAACTGGCGCCGCAGAAGATCCGCGTCAATTCCATCTGTCCCGGCGCCATCGAAACGGCGATCAACACCAAGGCCTGGAGCACGCCCGCGGCCGCCGCGGCACTGGAAAAGTTGATCCCCTGCGGACGCATTGGCCTGCCGGTCGACATCGCGCGCGCCGCCGCTTGGCTGGCTTCGGACCAATCCGATTACCTGTACGGCGCATCCATCTTCGTCGATGGCGGCATGACGCTGTACCCCGGCTTTGCGACGGGTGGGTGAGGCGACGCGTTTACGATCTGCCAGTGGCAGATCGTGCGTCGCCGAACGCCCGAGGCAGGACGCCGAGGGCCGGGTTGCGAGGCGAGCGCCGGATGCGCGAGCCCGCAACAGCGTCCGCTCGCGAAGCGAGCGCGCGGTGCTTGCGCGATGCCAGTGGCATCGCGTGCCGCTTCGAACGCCCGAGGCAGGACGCCGGGGGCCGGGTTGCGAGGCGAGCGCCGGATGCGCGAGCCCGCAACAGCGTCCGCTCGCGAAGCGAGCGCGTGACAGCGCACTTGCGCGAGGCCCCGGCTCTCGTGTCTCATCTGCGGATGACCGCGGCACGCAGCACGACACAGGGAGCCTCACGACAGCCATGGTGACCGTGGAAGACCTGCACCGCCACTACCGTGTCGGCGGCCAGAGCGTGCACGCGCTGGACGGCATCAGCTTCGAGATCCCATCAGGCCGCTACGTCGCGATCGTCGGCCCGTCGGGTTCCGGCAAATCGACCCTGCTCAACATCCTCGGCTGCCTCGACCACCCGGACAGCGGCCGTTACTGCCTTGACGGCGTCGATGTGTCGACCTTCGATGACGAGCGCGCCAGCGATTTCCGCAATCGACGCATCGGCTTCGTGTTCCAGTCCTTCCATTTGCTGCCGCGCCTGACGGTGCTCGAAAACGTGCTGTTGCCGCAACGCTTCCTGCGCACGCCCGACCCCTCGCTGCACGCGCGGGCACTGGAACTGCTGGAACGCATGGGCATGTCGGCGCGGCTCGACCATCGTCCCAACCAGCTCTCCGGTGGCCAGATGCAGCGCGTGGCGATCGCGCGCGCCCTGCTGATGCGTCCGGCGCTGCTGCTGGCCGACGAGCCGACCGGCAATCTCGATTCGAAGAGTGCCGGCGACGTGCTGGCGCTGATCGCGGAAATCCATGCCGGCGGCCAGACCGTGGTGATGGTGACGCACGACCGCGACGTCGCCGCCAGCGCCGAGCGGCAGATCCACATGCGCGACGGCAGGATCGAGCATGCGCTGGCAGCTTGAGGCCGCGATCGCCATCGCGCTGCTGGCGGCGTTGCCGCCCGCCGGCGCGGTGGTGCTGACCGGCGAGGTGCGCTCGTCCGGCGCGCAAGGCATCTACACGCCACCCTCGATGAGTTCGCCGGTGGTGCTGCGCACCTACGTGCCCGATGGCACGGTGGTGAAGAAGGGCGATGCGCTGCTCAGCATCGACGCCGGCAGCATGGCCTCGCAGCTGCACCAGCTGCGCGACCAGATCGCGCAGGACAAGGACAAGACCATCAAGGACGTCGATGACCTGCAATTGAAAGTCATCGACGCCGAACTGGCGCTGGTCGATGCCAAGGCCGCAAGCGACGAGGCCGCGATCGACGCCAGCATTCCGGAAAACCTGATCGCCGCCGCCGAGTACGACAAGCACCAGGGCACGTACAAGAGCGACCAGCGTGATGTCACCCTGAAGCAGGAACAACTCGCCGCCGCACAGGCCGCCGTGGCGCGCCGACGCACCGATGGCGTGCTGCAGGAAAAGAAGGCAACGCTGCAACTCGGGTTCTACCAATCGTGGGTCGATCACGCGACCGTGCATGCCGACATGGACGGCGTGGTGGTACACGCCTTCGAAGGCGACAACTCGTTCGACCATGGCACCCGCTTCGAGCAGGGCTCCACCAGCTACCCCGGCACCAAGGTCGGCGAAGTCGTGGCGATCGGCGGTCGCGAGGTGCGCGCGTGGGCGCTGGAACCCGACCGCCGCGGCCTGAAGGTGGGCGAGCGGGTGCACCTGCACTTCGACGCCCTGCCCGCTGCGCACGCGACCGGCACGATCCGCAGCATCTCCGGCGCCTCCGAGCCCAAACCGGAATGGGGCGACGGCCGCTACTTCGCGCTCGACATCGCGATCGACGGCGACACCACGTCGCTGCACCTGCTGCCGGGGATGAGCGTGCGCGTCGACACGGCCACGGACGCCGCGCCGGCCGATGCCGCCATCAATCCGCCCGCGACGATCCACGCCGACGGCGAGGTGCAGGCGCTGGATTCGGTCTCGATCATCCCACCGCAGGTGGAGGGCCTGTGGCAGATGAACGTCACCCGGATGGCCGCCGACGGCGCGCAGGTGAAGAAGGGCGAACCGATCGTGACCTTCGCCGCGGGCGATCTCGCGCAAAAGCTGCCGGCGACAATGAGCCAGCTGACCGAAAAAATCCGCACCCGCGACAACCTCAAGTTGCAACTCGCCGATCGCGCGCGCACCGACACGCTGGCGGTGGCCAAGGCGGCGGCCGATGCGCAGAAGGCCGCGCGCAAGACCACTATCCCGAAGGACGCGGTGGCGCTGATGGAATACAAGAAACTCTGGATCGAGCGTCGCAAGGCCGAGCGCCGCCTCGCCCTGACCCAACAGCGTGCCAAGGTCGACGCCGATGCGCGGGCGGCCGAACAACGCGTCGCCGACGGCGACGTCAGCCGCCTGCAGGCGCAGGTGGCGAAGATGCAGTCGGAACTCGCGTCGCTCACCGTCACGGCGCCGCGCGCCGGCGTGTTCCTGCACCACACCTCGTGGAGCGGCGACATGATCGACACCGGCTCGCAGGTCTGGCGCGGCATGTCGGTGGGCGAAATTCCCGACATGCAGACGCTGGTGGTGCGCGCGAGCCTGCCCGAGCGCGACCTCGAATGGGTGCACGTCGGCCAGCGCGCACAAGTGGTGCTGACCGGCGGCGGCAACCGCATCCTCACCGGCAGGATCGCGCAAATCGGCACCACCGTGCACAGCGAATCACGGGTGCAACCGGTGCCGGTGGTCGACCTGCAGATCACGCTGGATGCGCATGCCGCGAAATTGAAACCCGGGCAACCGGTGCAGGTGGACATCAAGGCCGCCAGCGGAGGCAAGGCATGAACGGCCGGCACCGTCGCCGCACGCTCATCGCCGGCACGTGCATGTTCACGCTCGCCCTCGCCGCCTGCGGCGGCGGCACGCCCAAGGGCTTTGTCACCGAACGCATCGAAAGCGGTCCGCTGCTGATCGCGGTCAGCGCGCAAGGCGACGTGCAGTCCGTGCACGCCACGCAGTTGATGGTGCCGGGCGAGCAATTCGCCCAACGGCAACTGGCGTGGATCCTGCCGGATGGCAGCCGGGTGCAAAAGGGCGACGTGATCGCACGCTTTTCGGCGCAACAGAGCAAGCAGGATCTCGCCGAAGCGCTGCTGGACCTGCAACGCAACGCGCTGGCGCGCGCAGGCAAGCAGTCGGACATCAACTCGACCCGCGATCAGCTCGACGTCGAAATGGCGCAGGTGGAAACGCAACTCGGCCTCGCCGAGCGCTATTCGCACGCCAGCACGCTGGCGATGCCGCGCAACCAGATCCTCGACAGCGTGCAGGACGAACACTATCTGTCCACCAAGCAGGGCATCCTCAACTGGCGGCTCGGCCAGTCGGGCACCCGCGGCAAGGCCGAGCTGGGCGTGATCGACGCGCAACGCGCGACCTTCCAGCTGACCGCGACGCAGCGCAAGGGTGACCTCGACGCGCTGGAAGTGCGAGCGCCGCACGCCGGCGTGCTGATGTTGAAAACCGACTGGAGCGGCAGCACGCCGCACGTCGGCAGCACGCTGTGGGCAGGCTACAACTTCGCCAGCCTGCCCGATCCCGCCGCGCTGGAAGTCGAGTTGTGGGTGCCGGGCCTCGAAGCGCAGGGCATCGTGGTGGGCGACACCGTGCAACTGCACCCGCTGGGAGATCCCGCGCAAATCGCCACCACCAAACTGTCGTGGGTGGCCTCGACCGCCAAGCCGCGCAGCCGCGAAAGCCCGGTGAAATACATCGCGATGAAGGCGCCGATTCCGGCCGCCGCCGCGCGTCGCTACGGCTGGACGCCCGGCCAGCGCTTCAGCGCGCGCGTGGTGTTGCTGGACGCCAAGCATGCGCTGGGCGTGCCCAACCTCGCCATCGTCAGCAGCAACGGCGATCCGACCGTGAAGGTGCTCGAAGGCGGCCGGCCGGTGCAGCGCCAGGTCACGCTGGGCGTGCGCGGGGCCGCGCGCTCGCAGGTCACCAAGGGTTTGGCCAACGGCGATTCCGTGCTGCTGGACGTCACCCGCCAGAAGGACGGCACATGACGATTCCGGCACCCTGGCGCGAAGCGATCGAAGGCCTGTCGCGGCGCAAGCTGCGCACCTTCCTGACCCTGCTTGGCCTGATCTTCGGCGTCGGCGCGATCGTCGCGATGCAGGGCGTCGGCGAAGGCAGCCGGCGCGAGGCACTGCACATGGTCGAAAGCCTCGGCCTGCACAACTTGATCGTCGAAGCGCACTCGCCCGAGGACGACAATGCGCTGAAGGAAATCCGTGGTCGCAGCGTGGGCCTGACGCTCGCCGACGCGCGCGCCGCACTGGACGTGGTGCCCGGCGCGACCCGCTTCGCCGCGGTGAAACAGATCCGCGTGCACTCGGTGTTTTCCGACGCCGGTGCGGGCGACATCCTCGCCAGCGGCGTCACCCCGGGCTACTTCCAGTTGGCGTCGCTCAAACTCGCGCAGGGCCGCGCGCTGACGCAGGCGGATAACGACAGCCTCGCCGCGGTCGCGGTACTCGGCGCACAAGCCGCGCGCGAACTGTTCCCGAAAGGCCACGCGCTCGGCGGGCTGGTCAAGGTCAACCAGGTGTGGTTGCGGGTGGTCGGCGTGCTGGTCGACCGCGACCTCGGCAAGGACAGTTTCGAGGGCGTCTCGCTGGGCTCGGATTCGAACCGCGTGTTCGTGCCGCTGGCCAGCGCGCATGCGCGCTTCAAGTTCAAGCCGATGGAAGATCCGCTCGACCGCTTCCTGTTGCGCATCAGCGACCCCGCGCGGCTGGGCGAGGACGCGCAGGTGCTGGGCGCGCTGATGAGCCGCAGCCACGGCGGCGCCGACGACTTCAAGCTGGTGGTGCCACAACAGTTGTTCCGCCAGAACCAGAAGACCCAGCGCATGTTCGACATCGTGATGGGCGCGATCGCCGGCGTCAGCCTGCTGGTCGGCGGCATCGGCATCATGAACATCATGCTCGCGAACGTATTGGAACGCCGCCGCGAAATCGGCCTGTTGCGCGCGATCGGCGCGCGCCGCCACGACATCGTGATGCGCTTCCTGCGCGAGGCCGTGGTGATCTGCGCAGCGGGCTCGCTCATCGGCATCCTGTTCGGCGGATTGATCGCCTACCTGATCGCGCTGTTCGCCGGCTGGCAAGTGGCGTGGGCGCCGTTGCCGGTGCTGTTCTCCGCGATCGCCTGCGGCGCGATCGGACTCGCCTTCAGCATCTATCCCGCGCGTCAGGCCGCGGCGCTCAGCCCGATCGACGCGATCCGCGCCGAATAGACTTCACTCGGCCGCGCGCATGAATTCGGCGCACAGCGCTTGCATGCCCGCGCGGTCGTCGCCATCGAAGCGCGCGAGATCGGGACTGTCGACATCCCACACGCCCAACAGCGCGCCGTCGGCACGCACCAGCGGCACCACGATTTCCGAGCGCGAGGCGCTGTCGCAATAGACGTGGTTGGGGTGGGCGGCGACGTCCTCGACGATCTGCGTCGCGCGCGTCTCGGCGGCGATGCCGCAGACGCCGCGACCAAGCGCGATGCGGATGCAGGCGGGGCGGCCCTGGAACGGGCCCACCACCAGCTCGCTGCCGTCGAACAGGTAAAACCCGCACCAGTTGATGGCCGGCAGTGCGTGATACACCAGCGCGGCGAAATTGGCGGCGTTGGCGATGAGGTTCTTCTCGCCGTGCAACACGCCGCGCACCTGCGGCAGCAACTCGGCATACATGCCGGGTTTGTCGGTGGCGATGATGGCGTTGGTTTCGAACATGCGGTCGCAATGACGATGGCGAAACCGGCATTATCGCGCAATGCGCGGTGCGCCGAATTTCGCGCCTCGTGCATAGCGGGATGGCGACGACGGTCTTCCGTTTGCAGGCCTCATGCGTCGCCCTGATAGGATTCGTGCTGGTACGGCCCGCGCCGCGCCTGCACGACACCCCGAGCAACCCACCGTTGCCGCCAGCTGCCCGAAGCGAGACTGCCCCATGAAAGCCCGTGGCGTTTTCATCACCGGAACCGACACCGGCATCGGCAAGACTTTCGCGTCCTGCGCGCTGCTGCACGCGTTGCGCGCCGCGGGCATGCGCGCCACCGGCATGAAACCGGTCGCCAGCGGCTGCGTGGAAACGCCCGAAGGCCTGCGCAGCGAGGATGCGCTGGCGCTGATCGCGGCCAGCAACCCCCCGCCGTCGAGTTACGCGGCCTGCAATCCCTACGCCTTCCGCGAACCGGTGTCGCCGCACATCGCGGCGGTGGAAATGGAAGCGGAAGTCGCGATCCAGCCGATCGAAGACGCCTACGACACCGTCGCGATGGACGCCGAGGCCATCGTGATGGAGGGCGTGGGCGGCTGGCTGACGCCGCTTTCGCCCAACCTGCGCGCCAACGCGATCCCGCAGATGCTGCAGCTGCCGGTGATCCTGGTGGTGGGCCTGAAACTCGGCTGCCTCAACCACGCGCAACTCACCGCGCGCGCGATCCACGCCGACGGCTGCGAACTGATCGGCTGGATCGGCAACCGCATCGACCCGGAGATGGCGCATCCGAAGGAAAACCTCGCCACCCTGCAGCGCCTGATGCCGGCACCCTGCCTCGGCGTGCTGCCGCACGGCCTCGATGCCGTGTCCGCCGCCGCCAACCTGCGCGAAGCCGCCGACCGGGTCCGCGCCCTGCGCAAGTGACGCCCGGCGCGTGACTTTCGGCCGCTGGCGCCGCGCCCTGATTCGCGGCATCATCGGGAGCCCGGTTCCGGCTGTTTCCGTCCCGCCCGGCCCGAACGCCGCCGTGGTCGCGTTGCCGGAACCTCATACACCCCGGAGTGCCCCTTGAGCCAAGCCCAACGGTATTACCTGACGATCGCCAACCTCGCCAAGGCACGCGGTCCGGATCCCGACCTCTCGTTCCAGGGTTCGTCGCCGCAGAGTTTCGCGACGGCACTGGAAGAGGCGCTGCGCCAGCCCATCCTGTTCCAGCGCTGGAAAGCCAAGCAGCCCGATCCCGATGAGGTCGACCAGTCGCTCGCGCCGGTCGATCCGGATGCCACCGTCAGCGCCAGGCTCGACGACCTGAAGACCGACGTCGAAGTCGTCACCAAACTGACCCACTTCGTGCTGCGCCACCGCCTGTTCATCCTGATCGGACCGAACTGGCAGCTGCACGACGTTGCCGTCGCCTGAACCTGCTCACTGCTGTGCAAGGAGTCCCCGCATGTCCCGTTTTCGTCATCACGCTCTCGCTGTTGCCTGCTGCGCCCTGCTCGCCGGAGGTGCCGGCGTGAACGCCTTTGCCGCGCCGCCGCCCGCCGCCGCCAAGGCCGCGCCGGCCGCCAACACCACCGCCAACCCGTTCTACAAGGCCTCGACGCTGCCGTTCGGCGCGCCGGATTTCAGCAAGATCAAGGATTCCGACTACGTGCCCGCGATGACCCGCGGCATGCAACTGCAGATGCAGGAAGTCGACAAGATCGCCAATGACCCGGCCGCCCCGACCTTCGACAACACCATCGTCGCGATGGAAAAAACCGGCGCGATGCTGACCCGCGTGATGAACGTGTTCAACCTGCTGGCCGGCGCCGACACCAATCCGACGCTGGAAAAGATCTCGGAAGAGATGGCGCCGAAGCTTGCCGCGCATCAGGACGCGATCTACCTCAACGCCAAGCTGTTCGCGCGCATCCAGTCGCTCTACAACCAGCGCGACCAGCTGAAACTCGATCCGGAATCCGCACGCCTGCTGGAGGTCGACTACCAGGCCTTCGTGCTGAACGGTGCGCAGCTGTCGAAGGCCGACCAGGCCAAGCTGAAGGGCTACAACGAGAAGCTCTCCAGCCTCAGCGCCAAGTTCAGCAACACCCTGCTGGCCGCCGCCAAGGCTGGCGCGCTGGTGGTGGACAATGTCGCCGACCTCGACGGCTTGTCGCCCGGCGAAATCAAGGCCGCGGCCGCAGCCGCCAAGGCCCGCGGCCTCAAGGGCAAGTGGGTGATCCCGCTGCAGAACACCACCCAGCAACCGGACCTCGCGGTCCTCAAGAACCGCAAGATCCGCCACGAGCTGTACGAGCACTCGATCAACCGCGCCAACCACGGCGGCAAGAACGACACCCGCGCGATCATTTCCGAAATGGCCTACGTGCGGGCGCAGAAGGCGCGCCTGCTGGGTTACCCCAACTACGCCGCGTGGAAGTTGCAGGACCAGATGGCGAAGACGCCGGCGCACGTGCTGCAGTTCCTCGACCAGCTCACGCCGGCCGCGGTGGCGCGTTCCGACGCCGAGGCGGCTGACCGCCAGGCCATGATCGACAAGGACCAGAAGGCGCTCGGCAAGCCGTCCTTCAAGCTGCAACCGTGGGACTGGGATTTCTACGGCCAGCAGGTGAAGAAGGCCAAGTACGACGTCGACGCCAGCCAGGTCAAGCCGTATTTCGAACTGCACAACGTGCTGGTGAACGGCGTGTTCTACGCCGCCCACGAACTCTACGGCTTGAGCTTCAAACAGCGCACCGACATCCCGACCTGGGAACCGGACGTGCTGGTGTACGAGGTGTACAACACCGACGGCAAGCCGCTCGGCCTGTTCTACGCCGACTACTTCAAGCGCGACAACAAGTCCGGCGGCGCCTGGATGAGCGACCTCGTGCATCCCAACACGCTGCTCGGCCAGCAGCCGGTGATCTACAACGTCGCCAACTTCGCCAAGCCGGTCGCGGGCCAGCCCGCGCTGCTGTCGATGGACGACGTGATCACGATGTTCCACGAGTTCGGCCACGCCCTGCACGCGTTCCTGTCCGACACCAAGTATCCGACCCTGTCGGGCACCAACACCGCGCGCGACTGGGTGGAATTCCCCTCGCAGTTCAACGAACACTGGGCCACCTACCCGCAGGTGTTCGACCACTACGCGAAGGACTACAAGACCGGCGCGCCGATGCCCAAGGAACTGGTCGCCAAGTTGCAGAAGTCGCGCCTGTTCGACAAGGGCTACGACATGACCGAGCTGCTTGAAGCAGCCCTGCTCGACATGTCCTGGCACATCCAGCCGGCCAGTGCGCCGAAGGTGGGTGACGTCGAAGCGTTCCAGAAGACCGCGCTCGCGGACGACCGCATCCTCGACCAGTACGTGCCGCCGCGCTATCGCTCGACCTACTTCCTGCACATCTGGGGCAACGGCTACGCCGCCGGTTATTACGCCTACCTGTGGACGCAGATGCTGGCCGACGATGCCTACGGCTGGTTCGAGGAACACGGCGGACTCACCCGCGCCAACGGCGACCGCTTCCGCAAGATGATCCTGTCGCGCGGCAACACCGAAGACCTCGCCGACATGTACAAGGCCTGGCGTGGTCGCGCACCCAACACCGACGCGATGAAGAAGGATCGCGGCCTGGAACCGCAAAAGCCGTAGGAGCGGCTGCAGGAGCGGCTGCAGGAGCGGCGGAAGCCGCGACCCGCACCGCAAGCACAACGCAGGATCGGTTGTAGGAGCGGCGGAAGCCGCGACCCAAACCGGCCACAAGGAGTCACCCCCTTCGGCACGAAGGGGGTCGTCGCGCAGCGGCGGGGGAATGTCGCCACGCGACGCGGAAAGCGCATCCCTCTCAATCTCCCTTCGCAAGCGAAGGGGGAGGCAAAGCAGCGGCGCAAGCCGCGAACCAACTGGCCGCCGAATCCGCACATGACAACCGCTACATGGCGATGGATGCCGGTTTCGACTCTGCCCGTGCACTCGCCCAACACGCGGCGCTGGCAAGCGCGTTACGCGAAGACCTGCCGGTGGTGACGTTCCCGGGCAACCCCGCAACACCGGACGCAATGTTCCCCAACAACGTGTTCGGCACCGCGCCGGGGCGCTTCATCGTCGCCCGCATGCGCCATCCCGTGCGCCAGCGCGAAACCGCGCGCGGCGACATCCGCGCATTCTTCGCTGAGGTTCTCGGACGCGAAGAAATCGACCTGTCGGACGGCGCACGCGGCACCGCCGAACTCACCGGCTCGCTGGTCATCGACCACGCCCGCGGCATCGGCTACTGCGGACTCGGCGAGCGTTGCGACCGCGACGGCGCGCGCGCGATGCACGAAGCCTTCGGCCTGCGCCTGACCTTCTGCTTCGAATTGGCCGCAGGCGAATACCACACCAACGTGGTGATGACGTCGCTCGCAGGACGCGCCGCGATCCTCGCCGCCGACGGCTTCGCCGACCCTGCCGCGCCACAGGCGATCGCGCAGGCCTTTGGCGGCCGCGTGCTGTGGCTGACGCCCGAACAGAAACGCGACTACGCCGGCAATGCCATCACGCTGTCGCACGACCGCGTGTGGATGAGCGCGCGCGCCGCGGCGTCGCTGACCGCCGCCCAGCGCGAGTCACTCGCCGCGTGGGGCTTCCGCGTCGGCACCGTGAATCTCTCGGAAATCGAAAAAGCTGGCGGCAGCCTGCGCTGCTGCGTCGGCGAAATCTTCTGAGGCGACAGGCGGCAACCGACCCGAGGCGGAAATTGCTGGTGGGCCCGAAGGCCCGGCTCACTGCGGCCTACGTTGATTCCTGTCGCGGCTTCCGCCGCTCCTACCAACGCAGCTCTTGGCTCAACTGCGCCCGGCAGTCAATACGCAAACTCGCGGAATACGGGATCGACGCTGCCGTTCCATTCGCCGTGGAACAACTCCAGCTTGCGATCGGCCGGTGTCTGGCCGGCTTCGGCGAACTCGACCAAGGGTGCGAGGAACATGGTTTCATCGGCGCCGTTGCGATTGAGTTTGGCGCGACGCTTGAGTCCCTGCCCCGCGATTTCCAGCGCGCGCAGGGCCAGTTCGCGCACGCTTTCGCCGCGGAATGGCAACTTCAACGCATGCTTGGGCACGCCGTCGCGCAGCGCATGGCGCTCGGCCATGGTGTAGTCCTTGACCAGATCCCAGGCGGCATCCAGCGCCGCCCTGTCGTACAACAAGCCCACCCAGAACGCCGGCAACGCGCACAGGCGATTCCACGGTCCGCCATCGGCGCCGCGCATTTCGAGGTACTGTTTCAGGCGCACTTCCGGGAACGCCGTGGTCATGTGATCGGACCAGTCGCGCAGGGTCGGCTTCTCGCCCGGCAACGCCGGCAACTTGCCGTCGAGGAAGGCGCGGAACGACTGCCCGGCGCAATCAACGTACTTGCCATGCCGGTGCACGAAATACATCGGCACATCGAGCAGGTAGTCGGTGTAACGCTCGAAACCGAAACCGTCCTCGAACACGAAGTCGAGCATGCCGGTGCGGTCCGCGTCGGTGTCGGTCCAGATGTGCGAGCGGTAACTCTGGAAACCGTTGGGCTTGCCTTCGGTGAAGGGCGAGTCGGCGAACAGCGCGGTCGCGATCGGTTGCAACGCCAGCGACACCCGGAACTTCTTGACCATGTCGGCTTCGTCGCCGAAGTCGAGGTTCACCTGCACGGTGCAGGTGCGCGTCATCATGTCGAGGCCGAGTGATCCGACCTTGGGCATGTAGCGACGCATGATCGCGTAGCGGGCTTTCGGCATCCACGGCATTTCGTCGCGCTTCCATTTCGGCTGAAAGCCCATGCCGAGGATGCCGAGCCCGAGCGGTTCGGAAGCCACCCGCACGCAGTGCAGGTGTTCCCGCACCTCGCAGCAGGTCTGGTGGATCGTTTCCAGCGGCGCACCCGACAATTCCAGTTGTCCGGCGGGCTCCAGCGTCACCGAGGCCTGGCCGCGGGTGAGCGCAATGATGTTGCCGTCTTCCTCGACCGGATCCCAACCGCAGCCCACGATGCCGCGCAACAGCGCGCCGATTCCGCGCTCACCCGCGTACGGCGGGGGCTTCAGGTCGTCGGTGCGAAACACGAACTTCTCGTGCTCGGTGCCGATCTTCCACTGCGCGGCAGGACGGCCGCCGGCAGCGAGGTATTCGGTCAATTGCGCTTGCCGCTCGATCGGTTGTTCCACGACGTGACTGGGACCGGACATGCGCAAGCCTTGGCAATGGCAAGGTGGCAAAGATGGGGTGGCGCGGCGGAATCCGCAAGAGCCTGAAGCCATCCCCCTCGATCCCCCTTCCCATGGAAGGGGGAAGAAAAGCGCCGAAGCCTCAAAAGCCATCCCCCTCGATCCCCCTTCGTTCCGAAGGGGGAAGACGTGTGGCGCACAGGCAGCGCGTATCCCCGCCTTCGTTCCGAAGGGGGAAGAAAAGCGCGGAATATTCAAGCGCAAACACCCCCTTCGTAACGAAGGGGGTCGATGCACCTGCCCAACGGGCAGGGCATCGGGGGGATGCCAAGCGCGCGCGATCAGCCCAGCAAGGCCACCACCGCCGCACGCGCCTCGGCCACGCCGATGCCTTCGGGCGCCGAGAAGGCGATGCTGTGCGCGGGCCAGTTGCCAGCCTTGATCTGGCCGTCGACTTCGCGCTGGCGCGTGCGTACCTGCGCGCGTGACAACTTGTCGGCCTTGCTCAGCAACACCACGCACGCCAGATCGATCTGCGCGCAAAACGCCAGCATCTGGCGGTCGAACTCGGTGAGTGCGTGGCGGATGTCGGCGATCAACACCAGCCCGCGCAGCGATTGCCGATCGCGCAGGTAGCCATCGATTTCCTTGCGCCAGTGTTCGCGCACCTCCGGCGGCACCTTGGCGTAGCCGTAACCCGGCAGGTCGACCAGCCGGCGCCCATCGGGAAGCGCGAACACCACCAG
Source organism: Rhodanobacteraceae bacterium (assembly GCA_035701705.1). Taxonomy (GTDB): domain Bacteria; phylum Pseudomonadota; class Gammaproteobacteria; order Xanthomonadales; family Rhodanobacteraceae; genus 66-474. The sequence goes on along the minus strand of DASSRT010000074.1, from coordinate 5,258 downwards.
CTGCTGGGTGCGGCCGGGCGTCTTGCTGGTGCGCGCCAGCGCACCGTGGCCCACCAGCGCGTTGAGCGCCGTGGACTTGCCGGCATTGGAGCGTCCGGCGAAGGCAACTTCGCTGCCGCGGTCGTGCGGCAACTGTTCCCGTTTGTGTGCGGCCAGCACGAATTGCGCACCACGCAAGGAGTTGTCGACAGACTGCATGTTTGACCCTTCATCCCGGCGCGGCGATAATCCCGCGGTTCGCGCTGGCGTGCATGCACCGGCGCTCATCCCCGAGGGAAAGAGAGGATTCTATGGGTTTTCGGCGTCCGCTTGCGTTCATCGTCCTCACCGCCGCCGCGGCGCCCTGCGCCATGGCCCTGGCGGCAGCTCCCGCGACGAGTGCGGCCACGCCAGCGGCCAGCGCACCGGCGACCAGTGCACCGGTCGATGCAGCCAAGGCTGCCGAAGCCGCCTTCACCAAACTCGAAGCTGTCGCGACCCAGCCGGGCGACGCTGCGGCGGGCAAGACCAAGGCGGTCGCCTGCGGTGCCTGCCACGGCGCGGACGGCAACTCCAGCGACGCCCAGTATCCGAAACTCGCCGCCCAGAGCGAGCAATACATCGTCACCCAGCTGATGCGCTTCAAGAGCGGCGTGCGCGCGAACGCGATCATGGCGGGCATGGCCGCGGCCCTGTCGCCGCAGGACATGCACGACATCGGCGCGTATTTTTCCGAACAGACGCGACATCCGGGCGTGGCTGACGAGAAGCTCGCCAGCGACGGCGAAAAACTCTATCGGGAAGGCGACGCCAGCCGCGGCATCCCGGCGTGCATGGCTTGCCACGGCCCCGATGGCGCCGGCAATCCCGGCTGGCGGGTGCCGAACATCGGCGGGCAACATGCCGCCTACGTGCAGTCGCAGCTGCAAGCGTGGCACGACGGCGCCAGCTGGGGCAGCGACGCCCACGCCAGGATCATGCCGACCATTTCGCAGCGCCTGACTGCCCAGGACATCTCCGCGGTGTCCAGCTACGTCGAAGGCCTGCACGCCGCGCCTGCCAAGGCGCAGGCGGCCATGACCGGCAACATCGACTGAACGCACCCCGGGCGGAACCCCATGGGCTGGCGTGCTGTCCATTCAGACACGCCTGTGCACACTCGGCGTGTACCTCGCTGACCACACCAGGATACCGAACATGATTCGTCGCATCGCGCTGTTCCTGTCGCTCCTCGCCATCGCCGGCTCGGCGTTCGCGCAAGTTCCGTTGCAGCGCTGGGTCGAGGGCGTGCAGTACTACGCGATTCCCAACCCGCAACCGACCAACCATCCCGGCAAGGTGGTCGTCACCGAGGTGTTCTCGTTCGGCTGCCCGGTCTGCAACCATTTCCAGCCGTACGTCGACAAGCTGCAAGCGTCCCTGCCGAAGGGCGCCGTGTTCGAATTCGTGCCGGCCTCGTGGCACTCGAATGAAGACTGGCCGGTGTTCCAGCGCGCGTATTTCACCGCCAAGGCGCTCGGCGTCGATGCGAAGTCGCACGACGCGGTGTTCAAGTCGATCTGGACCCCCGGCGGCGCGCTCAACACCTACAACCTCGCGATCGGCACGCCCAAGCCCGAAGACCAGTTGCCGACCCTCGAAGACGTCGCGAAGTTCTACGCCCAGTACGGCGTCAAGCCGGCGGATTTCATCGCCACCGCCAACTCGTTCGCGGTGAAGATGGACATGAAGCGCGCCGACCAGCAGATCATCATGTGGGGCGTCACCGGCACCCCGACCATCATCGTCGATGGCAAGTGGCGCGCGGATTCCGTCTCGGCCAAGGGTTTCCAGAACCTGATGGACCTCACGCTGTTCCTGGTCAACAAGGAACTCGCTGCGAAGCAGGCCCGGTGACATGCGCCGCCCGTCGAGCCTGATCCGTTTCGCACTGCTGGCCTTCGGGTTGTTGCTGGCCGCAGCGTGCTCGGGCCACGGCGACGGCAAGGTGGCAGTCACGGCCAAGCCCGTGCCGTCGCCGTACACCGCCGGCAAGCAATACATCGTGCTGCAGCCGCCAGCGGGACAAACCGCGCCGACCGGTCCGGTGGTGCTGGTCGAAGTGTTCTCCTATGCCTGCCCGCACTGCGCCGAATTCGCGCCGTACATGGATACCCTGCGCAGCACGCTGCCGAAGGATGTGCAGGTACGCTACATGCCGGCCGTGTTCAATGATTACTGGATGCCGGCCGGACAAGCGTTCTACGCCGCACGCGAGCTGGGCGTGCTCGCGCAGACCCACGACGCGCTGTTCAAGGCCCACCTGGAGCACTACCCGTTGAATTCGCTGCAGGACATGGCCGCGTGGTACGCCCGCCATGGCGTGGATCCGCAGAAGTTCCTCACGGCCGCCACCAGCCCCACCACCTTGCACGACATGGTCGCCGACCAGCACACCGAGATGGGCTGGGGCATCGACAGCACGCCCACCCTGGTCGTCGGTCGCCTCGCCAGCGACAAACCCGACGCGCCCTTCGTCGCGCTGATGCGCAGCGGCGACTTCGGCAGCTACGCGGACTTGCAGAAGCTCGGGCTGTGGATGGTCGAGGATGTGCGCGGGAAGCCCTGAGGTCCACGCACCGCGAAACTGCGACGCGGCGCCCACTCCGCGACGGACACCCGCAGACAGGCCTTCCGGCACGCGCCATTGGCCGAAACTTGGTGCTAGGCTAGCCCCGTCATGAATCCGCCTTCCGCAACCACGTACGCGGGCAACACCTTGCGCGTACTCAGTTGCAACATCCTCGCTGGCGCGAGCGTCAGCCGCTATCACGAGTACGTCACCCGCAGCTGGGGCGCCTTGCTGCCGGGCAAGTACAAGCTCGGCAACCTCGACAAACTGGCCCAGTCGATCGCGAATTTCGACGTGATCGGCCTGCAGGAAGCCGACGCGGGCAGCATCCGCTCGGGCTTCCTCAACCAGACCCGTTACCTCGCCGAAGCTTCCGGCTTGCCGTACTGGAGCCACCAGCCCAACCGCAAGCTGTCCAACGTCTCGCACACGGCGAACGGCCTGATCAGCCGCGCGCAACCCAGCCACGTCCTGGATTACCCGCTGCCGGGCCGGATGCGCGGCCGCGGCGTGCTGCTCGCCACCTACGGCCAGGGTCCGGAAGCCCTCACGGTGGCCGTCGCGCACCTGTCGTTGGGCACGCAATCGCGCGCGCGGCAGCTCGACTTCATCGCCGAGTTGCTGCAGGACCGCCCCAACGCGGTGCTGATGGGCGACTTCAATTGCCCGCCGGACAGCCGTGAACTGCGTGGCCTGTTCGCGCACACCGCGCTGGCGCCGCCCGAGGATCCGCAAGCCACCTTCCCGAGCTGGCGCCCGCAGCGCGCGATCGACCATATCCTCGTGACCTCGCAGATCACCGTCGAACGCATGTGGACCCTGCCCGCGGCATTCTCCGACCACCTGCCGCTGGCGGCCGAGATCCACGTGCCCGCCACGGCATGGAAAGCCGCCGCGTAACGACGCGGCTGTCTCCGACGTGAATAGCCGCTGCCGCGCGTCAACCGCCGGCGGCGCCGTCGCGTTCATTCCCCTGCAGTCGACACCCGTGCATCCACGCAGAGGAATCCACCATGCCACGCACGCTCATCCTGGCCGCAGCCGTTACCGTCGGCCTCGGCTTCGCTTCGCTCGCGCAGGCGCAGTCCGCGCCGGCGACGTCCACGCCCGCCACCACGACCGCCGCGCGCCACCACAACGCAGCCAGCGAAACCCAGCGCAACGTCAACCAGCAAACCCGCATCGAGAACGGCCTTGATTCCGGCCAGCTGAACACCCGCGAAGCCGGCAAGCTCGAACGCGGGCAGCGACGGATCGACAAGACCGAGCAACGCGCGATGCGCAACGGATCCTTGAGCGCATCCGAGCGTGCGCGGATCCAGAAGCAACAAAACGCCGAGAGCAAGGCGGTCTACAAGCAGAAGCACGACGCCCAGACCGGCAACCCGAACTCGAAGAGTTCGCAGCGCATGCAGTCCGACGTGCAGCGCAACGTGAACCAGCAGCAGCGCATCCACAACGGCGTCGACAACGGTTCGCTGACCCACCACGAGGTCGCGCGGATGGAAGGCGGTCAGGCCCGCAGCGATCGCCACCAGGCCAACGCCGCGCAAAACGGGCGCGTGGGCCGCTACGAGCAGGGCCACATCCAGCATGGCGACAACCGCGACAGCCGCCGCATCTACCGGCAAAAGCACGACCGCCAGCACCGCCGCGGAGGCTGACCGCCACCCGTATGACGAAAGGCCGCGATCAGCGGCCTTGCGTTGTCGCACGGCTTGCCAAGGTCGCGCAAACCCATCGTCAAGGTCGCATCCTCTAGAATCGTGCACATGGACATTGGAATTGCGGCGCACCTTCGCCGGCGCACGCGCACCGTCGCGATCCTGGCCGTGTTGGCATTCGTGACGGGAGCTGCCGCGCAAGCCGCAGCGGCCACGCCGACCCTGCAGCAACAACGCGACCAGTTCCGCGCAGCGTACGCGGCGGCGCAGGCAGGCAAGCCTTGGCAGCAGCTCGCGCAGGGTCTCGCAAGCTACCCGCTGTACCCGTACCTCGAAGCGGCAGCGTTGCAGCACGACATCAAGACGGCCACGACCGCGCAAGTCGATGCCTACCTTGCGCGCTATCCCGGGATGATTCCGGCCGAACAGCTGCGCAAGACGGAACTGGCGTGGCTGGCACGGCAAAAGGACTGGGTCGGCTTCCGGCACTTCTACCAGCCGGGCCTCGGTGACGCGCTTGCATGCGATGCGCTGCAGGCGCAGCTCGCCCAAGGCAAGCCCCTCGACTTCCAGCGCGACCTCGCGGACTTGTGGAAGCACAACAACTTGCCCTCGGCGTGCAGCCCGGTACTGCAAGCCGCGTTCACGCAGGGCTTGTTGACACCGGCGCGCGTGTGGGCGCGCATCGAGCGCGCGGCCGATGCACGCAACAGCGATGCCATCGACGCTGCGTCCAAATGGCTGCCGACCGCCGATGCCATCGCCGTCAAACGCATCAGCGATGCGCTGCAAAACCCGACCAAACTCCTGAAGGACGCATCCACGTTCGCCGACACGCCGCACAACCGTGAAGCGGTGTTGCGCGCGCTGCAACGGCAGGCGCGGCGCGACAGCCAGCAGGCGATCGCGTCGTGGCAGGCATTGTCGAAACGCTTCGCGTTCGCTCGTGGCCAACGTGAGCAGATGCAGGCGCTGCTGGCCACCTACAACGCCGTCGATGGCGG
>DASSRT010000073.1:0-12021 GCA_035701705.1 Rhodanobacteraceae bacterium | reverse complement strand
GACGATGCGCTCGGTCGTGCTGCGGTCCGGTTCCGCCGCGCGATAGCGGACCTCCACCGGATACGCGCGCCCTTCCACAGTGACCACCGGCGCGCCGTCGAAATGTTCGGCGAAGCGCGCGGTGTCGATGGTGGCCGAAGTCACGATCAACTTGAGCTCGGGCCGTCTTCGCAACAGGCCCTTCAGATAGCCGAGCAGGAAATCAATGTGGAGGCTGCGTTCGTGGGCCTCGTCGAGGATGATGGTGTCGTACGCCGACAGCCAGCGGTCGTGTGCCATCTCCGCCAGCAGGATGCCGTCGGTCATGAACTTGACAAGGGTGTTGTCGCCGAGCTGTTTCGCGAAGCGCACCTCGAAGCCAACCACCCCGCCCGGCTGGCCGCCCAGTTCATCTGCGACGCGCCGCGCCATCGCGCGCGCCGCCAATCGACGCGGCTGGGTGCAACCGATCATGCCGGCCACGCCGCGCCCGGCGGCGAGGCAGAGCTTGGGCAATTGCGTAGTCTTGCCGGAACCCGTTTCGCCCGCGATCACCAGCACCTGATGTTTGCGGATCAGCTCGGTGATCTCGTCCGCGCGTTGCGTGATCGGCAGCGATTCGTCGAGGGTGACCGGCGGCACCAGCGCAGTGCGCGCCTCACGCCTGGCCACCGACGCCGCAATGTCGCGCGCGATGGCCGCAAGCGCAGCCGCTGATGCCTTGCGATCGAGGCGTTGCAGGCGTGCGCGCAAGCGGCCGGCATCGGCGGTCATTGCACGATCGAGCAAACGACGCAGATCGCGCAGCGAGGGCGGTTGCGGGTCTTGGCGGGGCGGCTTCGGATTCATCGGCAGCATGGTAATTGGACAACCGCGGCCATCGACCCGAAAACATGCAAGTTGCCGGCGTTCGGTGCATCATCGGGGTTTCAGTTCCGGAGCCACGCCATGTCCCGCCCGTCGCAGTTGTTGCTTGTCGTCGCCATCGCCGCCGCCTGCGCGGCCTGCTCGCAGCAATCGCCGCAATCGTCTGCACCCGCATCCGCCGCGTCCGCGGCCAACGCCGCCACCGCCGCAACGCCGGCGCCTGCCAGCACCGCACCGGACATCGGCATCAACCTTGGCTACATCGACCACGCGGTGAAACCGGGCGACAACTTCTTCCAGTACGCGAACGGCGACTGGCTGAAGACCGCCACGATTCCCGCCGACCGTTCCAACCTCGGCACCTTCCAGACCGTGCACGAGCGTACCGAGCAGCGCGTCACCGACATCATCCAGAACGCCGCCGCCAGCCACCCGGCACCCGGCAGCAACGCGCGCATGATCGCCGACTTCTACGCCGCCTTCATGGACACGCAAGCCATCGAGCAGCACGGCCTCGCGCCGCTGCAGTCGCGCCTCGATGCCATCCACGCCATCCATTCGCGCGAAGACCTGGCCCGCGTGCTCGGCAGCCGCCTGCGCCAGGACGTGGATCCGGTCAACTACACCGACTTCCACACCAACCACCTGTTCGGCCTGTTCGTGGCGCAAGGCCTCACCGACCCGTCGCACAACATCGCCTACCTGTTGCAGGGTGGGCTGACGATGCCCGACCGCGACTATTACCTGTCCGACAGCAAGACCATGGCGGGCTACCGCGACGCCTTCAAGACCTACATCGCGGCGGTGCTGACGCAGGCCGGCGTCAAGGATGCCAAGGCCGCGGCCGGACGCGTGTTCGATCTGGAAACGCAGATCGCCAAGGCGCAGGCCACCATCATCGACAGCCAGGATCCGCACAAGGCCAACAACCTTTGGCCGCTTGCCGATTTCGGCAGACGCGCGCCGGGCCTCGACTGGAATGCGTATTTCAAGGCGGCGGGACTGGCCGGGCAGAAGGACATCGACGCGTGGCAGCCCGATGCCATTGCGCGCCTGTCGAAGCTGACGGCGAGCGCGCCGCTGGATGCATGGAAGGATCTGCTGGTGTTCCACACGCTCGATCGGCATGCATCGCTGCTGCCGAAAAAATTCGCGGACCTCTCGTTCGATTTCCACAGTCACACGCTGCAGGGTGTGCCGCAGCAGCGTGAGCGCAGCAAGCGCGCGGTGGCCGCCACCAGCAGCGAGCTCGGATTCGCGGTCGGCCAGTTGTACGTCGAGAAACACTTTCCGCCGGCGGCGAAGCAGCAAGTCGAGCAACTGGTCAAGAACCTGATCGCCGCGTTCAACGAGCGCCTCGACACGCTGGCCTGGATGGCGCCGGCGACGCGCGAAAAGGCCCGCGCAAAGCTCAAGACGCTGCGCGTGGAAGTGGGCTATCCCGACCACTGGCCGTCGTACAAGGGGCTTGTGATCACGGCCGATGACCCGCTCACGAACGCCCTCAACGTGTCGAAGTTCAACTACGAGCAACGCCTTGCGGTACTCGGCAAGCCGGTCGATCGCGACCACTGGTGGATGACGCCGCAGCTGGTGAACGCCATCAACCTGCCGCTGGAGAACGAACTGCAGTTCCCGGCTGGCATCCTGCAGCCGCCGTTTTTCGATGCCGATGCCGACCCGGCCGCCAACTACGGTTCCATCGGCGCGGTCATCGGCCACGAGATCAGCCACAGCTTCGACAACCTCGGTTCGCAATTCGACGCCGAGGGCCGCATGCACGACTGGTGGACGCCGGCCGATGCCGCGCACTTCAAGGAAGCGACCCAGCAACTGGCCAAGCAGTTCGACGGCTACGAAGCGCTGCCGGGCCTGCACGTCAACGGCGAACAGACGCTGGGCGAAGACATCGCCGACATCTCGGGCCTGACCATCGCGTACCTCGCCTACCACAAGTCACTCGATGGCAAGCCCGCGCCGGTCATCGATGGCCTCACCGGCGACCAGCGATTCTTCCTTGCGTTCGGCCAGACCTGGCGCTCGAAGATGCGCGATGCCGCGCTGCGCCAGCAGGTAAAGACCAATGTGCACGCGCCTGCGCAGTTCCGTGCCGAAACGGTGCGCAACCTGGATGCGTGGTACCACGCCTTCGACGTGCAGCCGGATGCCAGGCTGTACCTGAAGCCGGACCAGCGCGTGAAGATCTGGTAAGCGGGCGCCAAGGCGGGCGGTGGCCAGCGCACCATGGCCGCCGCCACGTGGCCACGGCACGGAATGTCACACACCTGCCCGGCGTGGCGTGGTAGCTTTACGGTTTTCCACAGTCTGCGGGGAGTCGTTCCAATGTCGATTCGTTTGCTTTTTTGCGCCGTGCTGCTTGCGTTCGCGGGTACCGTTGCCGCGCAGCCTGCGGCTGCTCCCAAGGCCTCGGGGACCACGACCAAGGCGACCACCCCACAGCTCACGCCGGAGCAGCGCCAGGCGATCATCAAGTTCCGCCGTTCGATGGTGGCCAATGCGGTGGCGGTGGTCCATTTGATCGACCAGGGTCAGGAAGCCCAGGTTTGGGACAACGGCTCGGACGTCATGAAGAAGGTCGCAAAACGCGACGCCTTCGTCGCTGCGGTAAGCAAGGCCCGCAAGGCGGCCGGCAAGGTGGAATCGCGCAAGTTCCTGCGGATGTACAAGAGCCGCATCGCGACGGGCGACAGCAAGTCACCGCCCGGCGACTACTTCAACATCCGCTTCCTGACCAAGTTCGCCAACGAAAAACAGCCGATGGTCGAGTTGCTGTCGTACCACTACGACACGCCGACGCTGCTGCGCGTCTCGGGTTACACGCTTGAGAAGATCGTGCCGCGCACGTCATCCGCCGCGCAGAAACATCGCTGAGCGAACGCGCCTGAGCTTGACTGAAGCATCGGCACGGCCATGGATGGCCGTGCCTGATCAGGCAATGCCAAGCCCCGCGATCCCGCCGATCGCATCGCCGTCGAATCCGGCCAGTTGCGCGAACGCGCGGCCGCGTTCCGCGTAATCCTTGAACTGATCGAAACTCGGCGCGCCGGGTGACAGCAACACCACGCCGCCCCGGGGCGTCAGCGCGCGCGCGCGCGCGACCGCCTTTTCCAGGCTTGCGGCTTCTGCAACCTCGCAGGCAACCCGGGCCGCACGCAGGACTTGCGCGACTCGCGGTCCCGCAGCGCCCTGTGTCACCACCGCATGCGGCGGCCGGAGGGCCAGTTGCCGCGCGAACGCGTTCCAGTCGAGCCCGCGATCATGCCCACCGAGGATGATGGTGACGTCACGGTCGCGCAGGCTCTGCAGCGCCGCCAGCGCGGCATCGGGTGTGGTGCTGATGGAATCGTCGATCCAGTCGATGCCGCCCTGCCCGCCCAACGCAGTCAGCCGATGCGGCAAGGGCCGGAAGCTGCGCAATGACGCCGCTGCCGCAACCGCATCGAATCCGAGCAACTCGATCGCGGCGAGCGCAGCGCAGGCATTGCGGGCGTTGTGCAGGCCGTGCAGCGGCAAGCCATCCAGCGCGATGACAACCTCGTCGCCGCAATGGATCGCGCCGCCGGCGACGTGCCAGCCGTCCGCGCGATCGAATGTTTCACGCCGCGCGTGTCCTGCCGTGCGTTCCAGCAGCAGCGGCGATTGCGCGTCCACCAGCAGGGTGCGTGATACATCCGCCAGCTTCAGTTTGTCCGCAACATAGCGCTCGCGCGTGCCGTGCCAGTCGAGGTGCTCTTCGCCGAGACTCACCACCACGCCCAGCTCAAGCGGCCCGGCTTCGCCAGTCTGGAAGCTGGACAGTTCGAGCGCCCAAAGTTCGGCGTGCTGACCGTCCAGATCCAGCATCGGCAGCCCGATGTTGCCGGCCAGCGCGGTGCGCACGCCGAGCGCACGCGCGCAATGCGCGATCAGCGCCGTGGTGGTGCTCTTGCCCTTGGTGCCGGTGACCGCGACCACGCGCGCAGCGCGGCCCTGGTCGGACACGTTCTCGCCAAACCACAACGCCGTGCCCGAGGTGAAACGCGTACCGCGTTCGCGTGCCGCAAGGATTTCCGGCCGGTAGGCGCTGATGCCGGGGGATTTGATGACGATGGCGTGCGACGACAGCGCATCCACGTCGGGGTGCGCGGGCACGACGTGCAGGTTGGCATCGGCTTGCGCCGGCAATGCTGCGGCCTCGGCCGGTGAGCAATACAGGGTCAGCGGCTTTTCCGGAAAGCGTCGCCGCAGCGCGTGCAGCGCCGCGCGACCCTCGCGGCCATGGCCCCAAACCGCGACGTCGACGTTTTCAAGCTCCGCGAATCGCATCGAGCGCTCCGCGAAACCGCTCCGGCACACCATGCTCGCCGGCGGGCGCCAGCCACGGTTCCATCGGCAGCGACGCAGCATCGAGTTGCGGCATGATTTCCTCGCGGAAGCGTGCGACCAGCGCGTCCTCGCGCCACTCCGGGCGCGCCGCGAGCGTAGCCAACGCCGCGCGCGCTTCGCTGGCCTCGCCCACGCATTCGAACGGCTTGTGGTCGTGGTACTCGACCAGTGCATCGAAGCCCGGGGCCAAGGCTTCATCGTCGAGCAGGTTGCGTCCGAAGATCGCGAGCAGTCTCGGCTTGGGCAGGAACGGCGCCAGCGCCAGGAACACGAAATGGCATTTCGGGCACTGCCCGCACCAGCGGTCGGACGGCTTCGGCCCGAGGATGCGGAAGTTGCGGTTGCAACTGGAAAACGCATCGAAGTACGCCGCACCCGATTTCGCGAAAGCGCGCGTCACCGCGAGTTCCGAATACGGCCGCAGCAGCGAGAAGTAATCGAGTTTCGCGGCGACGTGGCTGCGCAACTGCGCTGCGAAGGCCTGCTCGAACACCCAGCCCTTGCTCCACTGGTGGTTGACCTGGCGGCCTTCGTATTCCAGTGTCGCGGCGGAGGCCGAACGCTCGTTGGCGAAGGCGATGGCATCGAGGCCGTACAAGACTGCAGCGCAACCGAGGATCGCCGAGTTGATCGCGGTGACCGGAATGTGCCCGTTCCACGCACCCATGCGGTTGTACTCGAACAAGGCCGGCGCCAGCTCGCGGCCGATGTTCAAGGTCGGCAAGCCGGTACGCGCAGCCACGGCAGCGATCAGTGGCGATGCACCCACCCAGGTTGCGGTCGCGGCGATGCCCGCGGTTTTCAGGGCCTCGGCCACGACCAGCGAATCCTTGCCGCCGCCGATGGGAACCAGCGTGCGACGTGGCAGATCGCCGCCGAAAGGTGCAGGCGAGGCGGCCCCGGAAGCATCGCGCGGAAACGCGATCCGCCCGCGCAGGTCCAGCTTGTTGCGATACGCGAATTCGGCCAGCCCATCGAAATACAGCGTATCCAGCAGGCCGGCAGTGGCGCCATCCAGCGCGCCGCCCGCCACTTCGATCCGCTCCGGCACACCCGCCTTGTAGTAACTGACCCCCGCGATGAGGTGCAGTAATTGCAAGGCAGCGTCGAACGCATCGCGCCGCCCCGCCGGAATCGCAGGCGCGTCCGGGAAGCGGATGCGCTCGACGAGTTCCGGGCCGTCGTCGAATGCGTACACGAGCTCGGCCACGCCGTCCGCGTAAGCGCTGCGCACGAAACGAAATGCCTTGGCTTGTCGTGGATCCGGCAACGCGTTCATTCAATCGCCATGCTGTCGGCAAGGGGCCGCAGGTTGTAATGCGAGGCCATGGATTCGCCATAGGCGCCGGCTTGCGCGATCAGCAACACGTCGCCTTCGGCGCTGGCTGGCAGGCGGCGATCGCTGCCCAACACGTCGCCGGATTCGCAGATCGGTCCGACAACCTGGTACAGCGTATCGGCGGGCGCGTCGAGGCGCGAGAGGTTGACGATTTCGTGCCAGGCGTCGTAAAGCGCCGGCCGGATCAGCGCATGCATGCCGGCATCGCAACCGAGGTAGTTCAGCGCGCCCTTGCGCTTGGTCTGGGTGACCCGCGCCAGCAGCACGCCGGCGTCGGCGACCAGCCAGCGGCCGGGTTCCAGCCAAAGCTCGTACTGCGGATAGGCGCGCTTCACTTCGGCGAGTGCGTCATCGAGCGCGGCGAGATCCAGCCCGACCTCGCCCGGGTGCGAAGGCACGCCGAGGCCGCCGCCGAGATTGAGGCTGCGCACGCCACTGATGCGGTCCGCGACGCTGGCCAACTGGCCACACACCTGCGCCCAGTGCGCGGCGTCGAGGATGCCGGAACCAAGGTGCGCGTGCAGCGCGACCACCCGCACCTGCGCGTCGCGTGCGAGTTCCAGGAAGGTTTCAAGCTGATCGAGCGGCAGGCCGAACTTGCTGCCGGCGCCGCCGGTCTTGACCTTGTCGTGATGGCCAAGGCCGCGCCCGAGGTCGACGCGCAAGGCGATGTCGCGGTCGCGAAAAAGTGACGGCCAGTGTTGCAACGGATGCAGGTTGTCGAGCGTGACCATCGCGCCCTCCGCCAACCCGCGGGCGTAATCAATCTGCGGCGCGAAGTTCGGCGTGAACAGCAGCGGCTTGCCATGCGCCTCGACGACTGCGCGCGCCGCATCCAGCTCGCCCGGCGACACGCATTCGAAACCGATCCCCGCTTGCGCGATCACGCGCATGATCGCCGGATCCGGGTTGGCCTTGATGGCGTAGTACACGCGGTCGATCGAGCGCAACCCGCGCAGCGCGACCGCGCGCTCGCGCACGCTGGGCAAGTGGTACGCGTAACGCGGCGTCGCCTGCGCGAGTTCCAGCAGGCGCCGGCGTTCGCCCTGCCACCACGGCGCACGCGCGCGCACCGCACCCGTGCCGTACAGCGATTGCCAACTCGGCCCGAACAACGAGGTGTCGTCGGTGCGCATGGCGCCGGCACGGACCAGCAGTTCATGCAGGCGCGGCAAGAGACCGTCCAGCATGCCTTCATCGACCACGAAGGTGAGGTTGAGGTTGTTGGACGATTGCGAAATCAGGTGCACGCGCTCGCGGCCGAACTCGGCCAGTACCCCGGACAGGCGATGCAGCATCGAGCGCATGCCGCGACCGACCAGGGTGACCGCGGCGCACGGCGCGATCACCTTCACCCGGCAAACCCTGGCAAGATCGGCGGCCAGTGCCGCGACCACGTCGGAGTCGAGCAGGTTCTCGGAAGGATCCAGCGATACCGTGACGTTGGTTTCGGCCGAACCGATCAGGTCCACCGACAGCCCGTGCTGCTTGAACAGTGCGAACACGTCGGCAAGGAAGCCGACCTGTTGCCACATGCCCGAGGTCTCCATCGACACCAGGGTGATGCCACGGCGCGAGCTGATGGCCTTGACGCTGGGCGCGGTTTCCGCGGGCTGCGGCGCGACCACCGTGCCATCGAGATCCGGGTGTTGCGTGTCCTTCACCCACAGTGGCACGCGCACGCGCCGGCACGGCGACAGGCAGCGCGCGTGCAGGACTTTTGCGCCGGTGGTCGCGATCTCCTGCGCTTCGTCGTAATCGAGCCGCTGCAGCAGGCGCGCGCCCGGCACCTGCCGCGGATCGGCGGTGAACATGCCGGCGACGTCGGTCCAGATCTCGACCCGCGCGGCGCGCAGCAAGGCACCGAAATAGGCCGCCGAGGTGTCGGTGCCGCCGCGACCGAGCAGCACCGTGTTGCCGCCGCCATCGCGCGCCATGAACCCTGGCGCGATGAATACCTCGCCTTGCGCCGCCAGCCGCGCCGTCAACTCCGGGTTGGGCTCGGCCTGCACCTGCGCCGACAGCACCCGTGCGCGTTCGTTGAGGAAAGGCACCTCGCGCACCAGCAACGCGGCGCGCGAGTCCAGCCATTGCGCGGGCAGGCCGCTCGCGCTCAGGAAAGCCGCACCCAGCGAACTCGACAGCAGCTCGCCGTGCGCCTGCACCAGCGCTTGCCACGTGAGTTGCGCGGGTTGGGCATCGCGCAGCAGACCCTGCAGCGAGGCCAGCCAGTGCTCCATCGTCTCCACGCGTGCGAGGCCCATCTGCGCTGCCAGCGCGTGATGGCGCTCGACGATGCGCGCGAGCGCGGCGCTGCGCTCGCTTTCCGCGCAAGCACATAAACCCTTCAAGGCATCGGTGATGCCGGACAACGCCGAGACCACCAGCATCACCCGCATGCCTTCCGCGCGGCGTGACTTGGCAAGCTCGAAAATCGTGCGCCAGCGGTCTGCCGTGGCCACGCTGGTGCCGCCAAATTTCAGCACGACCCAGGGGGCGTCGGAGGCGAGCGGTGCGCTGGCGTTGGCGTTCACGGAACCGGCTTGACGGGTGGCGCGCGGCGGCGCGGAATCAGCCCGCAAGTGTTGCGGGCGGACCGCGAAAACGCAATCGCGGCTTGATGCCGATAGTGCATGACGGATGAATGCCGAACGCGCGCCCGGCCGGGCCGCGCGTGAGCTTGGCCAGCGCCGCGCATACAATCCGCGGATGCCGCTGAATCCAGATTCCCGCATCACCCCGCAGCCGATCCGCGCCGGCATCGACGTCGCGATCAATGGCCGTCACTACCGGCATACCGGCGATCCGAAAATGCCGCTGCTGTGGTATCTGCGCGACGTGCTGCGCCTGACCGGCAGCAAATATGCCTGCGGCGATGCCAGTTGCGGCGCCTGCGGCGTGCTGGTGGACGGCAAGCTGGCACGCGCCTGCACGCTGGCGATGCAGGACCTCGCCGGCAAGGCGATCGTCACCATCGAAGGTTTGGCCAATGCCGATGGCAGCCTGCATCCCGTGCAACAGGCATGGATAGACGAAGACGCGATCCTGTGCGGTTATTGCCAGCCCGGCTGGATCATCGCGGCGGTCGACCTGCTGACGCGCAAACCGAACCCTTCGGACGCCGACATCGACGGCATCGGCAACCTCTGCCGCTGCGGTAGTTACCCGCGCATCCGCGCCGCCATCCACCGCGCCGCCAAGGCCACGCAAGGCAAGCCGAAATGAGCCACGCGCACGACGCCGGGCGCCGGCGCTTCCTGCAGGTGCTCGGCAGCGCCACCGGCGCGCTGATCGTCGGCATGCCGGCGCTGGCGTGGGCGCCCGACCAACTGCTGGGCCGGAAGCTGATACGCCTGAACGCGTACGTGCGCATCGAGCCCGACGGCACCACCGTCATCGGCGCGCGCGACCCGGAAGTGGGACAAGGCATCCGCACCGCCGAGGCGCGCATCCTCGCCGAAGAACTCGACGCCGACTGGACCCGCGTCATCGTCGAGCCGCTTGATCTCGGCGTTGTCGCCGCCAACGGCGAACCGCACTGGACGCTCGGCCACCAGATCGCTTCGGGCAGCACCAGCGTGCCGGCGGCGTGGAACGACCTTCGCAGCGTCGGCGCCGGCGCGCGCGCTTTGCTGATGCGTGCAGCGGCGGCGCGTTGGCAAGTCCCGGTGACAAGCTTGCGCAGTGCGCGTGGGGTGGTGGTCGCCGCCGACGGTCGCAAGGCCGGCTACGGTGAACTGGCCGCCGACGCGTCGAAGCTGCAACCCGCCGCGACACCGCCCGCGCTGAAATCAACATCGCAATACCAGTTGGTGGGACAGGACGCCGGCGACGTCGACGCCCGCGACATCGTCAGCGGCCGGCAACGTTTCGCGATCGACGATTGGCTGGGCGACACGCTGGTCGCCGTCATCGCCCGCTGCCCGTTTCCCGGCGGGACGTTGGCGCACGTCGACGACAACGCCGCATTGCAACTGAAGGGCGTCGAGAAGGTGCTGTCGATCCCGCCGCCGGGCCGTGACGATCCACTCGGCACCCGCCAGCTCGCAGCGGGCGTCGCCGTGCTCGCCAGCGATACCTGGACCGCGCTGCAGGCGGTCGCTGCCCTGAAGATCGAATGGAAGCGCGGCGCGCAGGTCGCGCAGGACGATGACGCGCTGGCCAAAACCGCGCAGCAGGCATTCGCCGCGGCGCCCACGCAGGCCGTGCGCAACGACGGCGACTTCGCCACGACCGGCAAGCACGCCCGCCATCACTTCGACGCCGAGTATCGGATCGCCACGGTCGCGCATGCCGACCTCGAACCGCCCAGCGCGCTGGTGAAAATCGATGACCAGTCCGCGCTGCTGGTCGCGCCGACGCAGAATCCACGCGCGGCGTTCGCCGTGGTGCAACGCTTGACGGGCCTCGACCCCGGGCAAATCCAGGTGAAACTGCCGCGCACCGGCGGCGGTTTCGGCCGCTACCTCGAATGCGACCACGTCGCCGAAGCGGTGTTGCTTGCCAATGCCGTGAATCGACCCATCAAGGTGATGTGGACGCGCGCAGACGCCTTCGCGCACGACACCTACCGGCCGTTTTCGGTGCATGCGCTGCAAGCCTGTGCCGACCACAAGCGCGTGCTGACCGGTTGGAGCCACCACATCGCCAGCACCTCGCGCCTTGCCGGGCGCGAGCCGCGCAACCGCTGGTGGCTGTCGGAAATGCATCCCGACGACCTGCCCGCGGGCCTCATCCCCAACCTCGACTACGCATGGTACGCGCTGGATTCCGCCCTGCCGCGCGGCACCTATCGCGCCAGCTCGCACGCCGTGAATGCGTTTGCCACCGAATGTTTCCTCGACGAGATCGCGCACACGCTGAAGCAGGATGCACTTGCCTTCCGCCTCGCGCTGCTGGGCGCGCCGCGCAAGCTTCCGTACCGCGGCCACGGCGGCCCGGTACTCGACACCGGCCGGCTCGCCGAAGTGCTCAAGCTCGCCGCCGACGCGATCGGCTGGAAGCAACACCATCCCGACGGCCACGGCTTCGGGCTCGCCTGCCACTTCACCTTCGGCGGTTACGTCGCACACGCGGTGGAAGTGTCGATGCAGGGGACCCGGTTGGTGATCCACAACGTCGTGTGCACCGCCGACATCGGCCGCGTGGTCAACCCGCTGGGCGCGCGCGCCGCCCTGGTCGGTGCCACGCTGGATGCCTTCTCCACGGCACTGCGGCAACGCATCACCGTCAAGGACGGCCAGGTGCAGCAACACGGCTACAAGGACTACCCGCTCGCGACGATGGCGCAGATGCCGCACGCCGTGCAGGTGATCCTGGTGCCGTCGCAGGAGACGCCTGCAGGCGCGTTCGCGATGGGCTTTCCCTCGGCCGCACCGGCGCTCGCCAACGCCATCTTCGCCGGCACCACCGTACGCGTGCGGCAGCTGCCGATCTGGCCGGAACTCATG
>DASSRT010000072.1:0-8661 GCA_035701705.1 Rhodanobacteraceae bacterium | reverse complement strand
TTCAACACCGAATTGTGGAATTTGGTCGGCGACATTTCCTGCGGCGCCGCCGCCAGCGTCGCGCACACGTAGTCGGTGATGCCGACCTCGCCGTGGGTGGAGGCGAACACGCAGGGCAGGGTGGCGGGATCGCACGCCGCCATGTTGCACGCCTGCTCGGCGACCTCCGCCGCGAGCCGCACCCCATCGGGCGCGCGCCGCCGTTCCGCCGCCGGCAACTTTGCGGCTGCAGGTTTCGTCGGTGCGTTCGGATCCAGCTCCTGTTGGCCGAGCAGCACGCCGCGCAAGCGGGTCCAGTCGGGTGCACCTTGCATGAATGCGCCGATGCCCGTGACGCCGACGTCAAGCATGGCGTTCATGGCGAAACCCCGGCACGCGCGAAGGCGAGGCAGGCATTGTTGCCGCCGAAGCCGAACGAGTTGCTCAATGCGACATCGAGCTTGCGCGTCTCCGGCTGCAAGGCCAGCCACGGCGCAGCTTCGGGAATCGGGGTGACGCATCCGAAGCTCGGGGGCACGCATCCATGTTCGAGCGCCAGCAGCGCGATCACGGCTTCCAGCGCGCCGGCTGCGCCCAGGGTGTGACCGGTGAAGCCCTTGGTGGAACTCGCCCGCGTGCGCGCGGAGAAGCGAGACAGGATTTTCGCCTCGACCTCGTCGTTCTTCACCGTGGCGGTGCCGTGCAGGTTGATGTAGTCGACCGAGTCGGCGCCGATGCCGGCGCGCGCGAGCGCAGCATCCAGCGCTGCCAGTGCGCCGAGGCCGTCCGGATGCGGCGTCGACATGTGGTGCGCGTCGGACGATTCGCCGTAGCCGATCAGGCGTGGCGCTGCAGGTGCAACGTCGCTGCGTTCCAGCAGCGCGAAGGCCGCGGCCTCGCCGATCGAAATGCCGTCGCGCGCGGTGTCGAATGGCCGGCAGGGTTGCCGCGACACGAGGTCCAGCGAGTTGAAGCCAAACAACACGCTGTCGCACAGGGTGTCCACGCCGCCGACCAGTGCGGCGTCGGCGAGGCCGAGGCGCAGCAGGCGCTCGGCGCTGGCGAACACCTTCGCCGACGATGAACACGCGGTCGAAATCGTGAGCGCCGGTCCGCTGATACCGGTGGCGGCGGCGACGAAGCCGGCGAGCGAATGCGGCGTGTGGATCTGCGGGCGGCGCAGGTCGTCCGGAAAGCGGCCGTCATCGAGCCGCCGGTAGGCGAGCTCGGTGTCGCCGATGCTGGCGGTGGAGGTGCCGAGCAGCAGCGCGACGCGCGTGGCGCCATGGCGGGACACCGCAGCCGCGATCGCATCGGGCAAACCATCCTGTTGCAGGCCCAGCCACGCCAGCCGATTGTTGCGGCATTCCCAGCCCGCATGTTGCGCCGGCAGTGGCGCGTCCTCGACGCCGTCCACGCGACCAATGAAGCATTCCAGCGGCGCGCAGGAAAAGTTGTTCGCCCGCAGCCCGCCGCGACCGTGGCGCAAGGCCTCGACGTGCGCGGACAGCCCGCGGCCAAGCGCGGAGGTCGCGCTGATCGCGGTGATGGCGAGCGGTTCGATGCGTGTCGGCACGCAGCGGCCCTTGAGTGGAGATGGCCCGCCAGTATAAGCGCGGCCATGCTCCGCTATCCGTGGCCGCGCGGACTCGGCGGCGGTTACACTGGCGGTTGCGGCGCGTGCCGCACATCATTCTCAGGGAGAAAATCATGCTGCGTTCGTTGATTCGCAAGACCTGGCTGCCCGTGCTGCTGGTGCCCGCGCTGGTGATGCTGATGGGCTTCCGGCAAGTGCCGTTGGTCGACCCGCAGCCGATCCTGGTGCCGGCGAATGTGAGCCAGGCCCACGTGAAGCAGGTGATAGGCACGGCGTTGAGCGCGCGTGGTTGGCGCATCGTCAAGAACGTGCCGGGCGAAATCGATGCGGTCTACGATCCGCGCGATTTCAGCGTGACCATTGCGGTGCATTACAACACCAAGCAGATCCAGATCAACTACGTCACCAGCAACAACCTCCGTTACGAGGTGAAGAATGGCGTGCGCTACATCCACACCAATTATCAAAGCTGGATCAAGAATCTGGTCACCGATATTTCTAACAGCTTGATGCTGTCGAAGTAGCATTGCCGGCGGGCGGCGCAAGGCCGCCCGCCCTTGTTTCGGGCCTACGCCATGGCATCCCAGGTCGAGCGGGTCGATGCATTCCTGCGTGGACTGCAGGATCGCGTCTGCGCCGCGTTGGAGCAGGCCGACGGCGCGGCGCGCTTCGTCGAGGATGCGTGGACGCGCCCCGCAGCCCTCACCCCACCACTCGCTCCGCGGGCGAGGGACGATGGCGGGCAGTCTGCGACTGCCGGTTTGCCTTTGGGCGGCGGGCGCACCCGGGTCCTCAAGGACGGCAGTGTCTTCGAGCAAGCCGGGGTGAATTTTTCGAGCGTCACCGGCGACACCTTGCCACCTTCGGCGACGGCGCACCGGCCCGAACTGGCCGGCCGCGCCTGGACCGCGACCGGCGTGTCGCTGGTGATACACCCGAAGAATCCGTACGTGCCGACCTCGCACGCCAACGTGCGCTACTTCGAGGCCGACAAGGAAGGCGCGGAGCCGGTGTGGTGGTTCGGCGGCGGTTTCGATCTCACGCCGTTCTATCCCGTCGACGAAGACTGCGTGCACTGGCACACGGTTGCACGCGACCTGTGCGCGCCGTTCGGCGGCGAGGTGTATCCGAAATACAAGAAGTGGTGTGACGAATACTTTTATCTGAAGCACCGCGACGAAACGCGCGGCATCGGCGGCTTGTTCTTCGATGATCTGAACGAGGGCGGTTTCGAGCGCTGCTTCGCCTTCCTGCAGGCGGTCGGCAACGGCTTCATCGACGCCTACGTGCCCATCGTCGAGCGCCGCAAGGCCACGCCCCATGGCGAACGCGAGCGCGAGTTCCAGCTGTATCGCCGCGGACGCTACGTCGAGTTCAACCTCGTCTACGACCGCGGCACCCTGTTCGGATTGCAAAGCGGCGGACGCACCGAGTCCATCCTGATGTCACTGCCTCCACGCGTGCGCTACGAGTACGGCTATGCGCCCGAACCCGGCAGTGCCGAGGCGCGGCTGGTGGAGTATCTCAAACCACGTGAGTGGGTGTGATCAAGTGCTGACTTTCAATCTCCTGCTGGACGCAGAGGGAATACTACCCTCGCAGACGCGGTTGATCCGGCATCAAGATCAACGCGGATCATCGGGTTGCACGCCTTACCATCTCTGGAAGGCGGGCGATGGCTCCTTCGAGCGCTATCAATCCATTCAGTCCCGGGAGCGGTTCGAAGTCGGTGGCTGGTTGGCGTCGTTCGTTGTCACGCCGTTCGGTGAAACGCTTTTTGCCGGCATGTATCGCGTCACTGGATTGGGAGTGGCGGCCGAAGGGGAAACTGATCCTGTCGGTGGTCACGATGTGGCAGGGTTGCACGAGTACGTCATCGAGCCCGTGGCCGCGCTGGCAGAGCACGTGGGCCGCCTGATCATTGAGTGGGGCGAGGCCTACCGCAGTTGGGTGCAACGCGCCGATAGGCAGGACAAGCGCATTCTCGAACTGCGAAGGGAGATCAGCGAACCACCATTTCCCGGTTTCGATGGATTCGTACACACGATTCGCACGCTTG
This sequence comes from Rhodanobacteraceae bacterium, assembly GCA_035701705.1. Classification (GTDB taxonomy): domain Bacteria; phylum Pseudomonadota; class Gammaproteobacteria; order Xanthomonadales; family Rhodanobacteraceae; genus 66-474. The sequence continues at coordinate 5,026 of DASSRT010000072.1, read as the reverse complement.
CCACGGTTCCGCAAACCTGGCGCACGGCGCTATCCGCCGTGTCGGGCGTTTATTTGCTGGTTTCACTGACAACCGGCAAGCAGTACGTAGGAAGTGCTGTCGGTGCGGAAGGATTCTGGGGGCGCTGGGTGGCGTATGCGGCAAATGGTCATGGCGGCAACGTCGGGTTGCGGCTGGCCACGGAACAGGACTACCAGGTTTCCATCCTGGAAGTGGCGGCCAGTACGGCAACGAGAGACGATGTGTTGGCACTTGAATCAACGTGGAAAGACAAGCTGCTTTCACGAAGGTTTGGGCTCAATCGCAATTGAAGAAGATGCACGGATCACGATCGCCAGGCCATGGATGGCCGACAACGAAGCGACAAACGCGCCGTCGCATGACGCCGAGTAGCGCAACCGAGCACGCGGGAAAGGCGCGCATGTTCGAGCACAGGGACGTGCGAGTTCGCGCCGGCGCGTGCTCGGCGAGCAACGCAGGGAAGTTTCAGTGACACGATGTCACTGAAACCGTCATGCCGGGCGCAATGGTTTTGGCTACTTTTGCCGAAACAAAAGTAGCCCGCTCGCCATGGAGGCGAGCGGGGCTTCGACACGGACGTCAAACGGCACGAACACTGGATGTCGGTCTTCGCCGAGTCCGCGAGTGCACTCACTCTTTAGCCTTCGGCATCATCTCCACCCGCTTCGCGCGGAAGGCACTGTCGTCGTACCACGTCGGCCATTGGTCGCTGGCGGCCAGTTCGCGGCCGACTTCGTACAGCGCGTTGGCATCCTCGACGTCGCCCGAGAAATCCCACTTCGGATTGAAGTTGTCGTAGGGCGTGTGGTAGTGGTGCGCGGTGTAGTCGTCGAGTGCGGCGGTGCCGGCCTTGACGCCGCCATGGACCAGGTCGTCGCCGGTCAGGGTCATCAGCGCGGGTACGCCGGCCTTGGCGAAGTTGAAATGATCGGAGCGGAAGTAGAAACCGTTCTGGGGAGTCAGCTCGGGAATGGCGAAGCGGCCCTGTTGTTTCAGCACTGCTTTCAGCATGTCTTCGAGGTGCGACTGGCCACTGCCGACGATCTGCATGTTGCGGTTGAGGCCGTCCGGGATCATCACGTCCATGTTGATGTCGGCGACGGTCTTGTCCATCGGGAACACCGGGTGTTTCGTGTAGTACAGCGAGCCGAGCAAGCCGGATTCCTCGAGCGTCGGGACGAGGAACAGCACGCTGCGTTTCGGCGCGGGCTTCTGCTGCATGAACGCACCGGCGATTTGCAGCAGGGCGGAGACGCCGGTGCCGTTGTCGATCGCGCCGTTGAAGATCTTGTCGCCCTTCAGCTTGTCGTTTTCGCCGAGGTGGTCCCAATGCGCGGAATACACCACGACCTCGTCGGGCTTCGCGCTGCCGCGGATCAGGCCGAGGATGTTGCGGGCGCTGCCGTGGCCGATCTTGCTGTCGAGCGTGATGGACGCGGTGGCCTTCAGCGGCACCGCCTTGAAACCGCGATGGTCGGCGGCGGCGGCAAGCTTGTCGAAGTCGAGCCCGGCCTTGGCGAACAGGCGCTGGGCGGCGCCATGCGTCAGCCAGCCTGCGACCGCCATGCGCGGTGTGGGATCTTCGCTGGCGGGCAGCGCAAGCTGCGGGCCGCCCCAACTGTTCTTCACCACGCTCCACGGATAGCCGGCCGCGGCGTCGGTGGTGTGCACCACGAAGCATGCCGCCGCGCCCTGGCGCGCGCATTCCTCGTACTTGTAGGTCCAGCGGCCGTAGTAGGTCATCGCCTTGCCCTTGAACAGGCTCGGGTCGTGGTCGCCGAAGCCCGGATCGTTCACCAGCAGCACCACGGTCTTGCCCTTGACGTCGATGCCGGCGTAGTCGTTCCAGTGCCACTGCGGGGCGTCCACGCCGTAGCCGACGAAGACGATGCCGGAATCCTTCACTGCGACATGCGGTTTCGCTTGTTGCGTCACGGCCACCATGTCGCTGCCGAACGCGAACGATTGCGTGGCGCCGCCTTCCTTGACATCGAGTTTGATCTGGCCGGAATTTTCGAGCGTGGTCGAAACCGTCGGCACCATCTGGTACCACGAGCCGTGGTTGCCCGGTTGCACGCCGAGCGCCTTGAATTGATCGACGATCCACGCCACCGCACGGGCGCCACCGGGCGTGCCGGGTTTGCGGCCGTCCATGGCGTCGGACGAGATGGCCTTGTCATAGGCGCGGAACCCTTGCGCCGTGATCGCGGTCGAAAACGGAGGATGTGATGCGGGCGCGGCGTTTTCGGCAGGCGCGGCTTGTGCGGCGGCGGCGAAACAAGCACCTGCGGTCAACGCGAACAGGATGGTACGGCGCATGGCATGGATCCTCTCGTAGACGACAACCCCACGAGTGTACGCCTTCACGGCGGTGCGGCGCGCATGACGGATGTCACGCGTGTGTCCGTGACCACCTGCACATGTGCCGGACGGAACCGCGCCGGAGAATGCCCGCCGTCTGCGTGGTGATTTGCTGCAACGGATGCGCAAGCTCCATTGCAGGGCCGCCGCATTCGCATGGCACCGCGGTCATGCGGTGGTCCGGTTGCAGGTTGTGGGACCGGCGCGTCGTTGCCCTGCGAGGGAGGGCGGCGGCGCGTCGGTCCTCACACTGTCATCGGGTTCGGCTTGGCCGGGTCGATGCCCCAGGTCTTGAGCGCGCGTTCGACGTCCTGTGCATTCATCACGCCATCCTCGGCCAGCGCCACGATCGCGGCATGCGCGATCCAGTGCGCGTCGATCTCGAAGAACGCCCGCAACGCCCAGCGGGTATCGCTGCGGCCGTAACCGTCGGCGCCGAGTGCGACGAAGCGGCGGCCGTCCGGGATGAAGGCGCGCACCTGGTCGGTGACGCCACGCACGTACTCGCTCACCGCCACCACCGGGCCGGGATGGTCGGCAAGGCAGGCGGCGACGTGCGACACGCGCCGGTCCTTCGGTTGCGGGTGCAGCCGGTTCCAGCGCTCGGTGTCGAAGCCGTCACGCGACAGTTCGCTGAAGCTCGGGCATGACCAGACGTCGGCCCTGACGCCGAATTCCTTGTCCAGCAACTCGGCGGCCGCGACCGCATCGCCTACCGAGCCACCCGCGGCCATCAACTGTACCCGCGGTGCCTTGCTCTTGCCCTTGCTATCGCTCTTGCCTTTGCTCGAGTTCCGAGTCCCGAGCCCCGAGTCCCGGAACAAGTACATGCCCTTGATGATGCCTTCCTCGCAGTCTACCGGCATGTCGGGATGGCGGATGTTCTCGTTGGTGGTGGTGATGTAATAGAAGATGTCTTCCTGCTCGTGCAGCATGCGGCGGATGCCGTCCTGCATGATCACCGCGACTTCGTAGGAGAAGGTCGGGTCGTAGGCCTTGCAGTTCGGCACGGTGCCCGCCATCAGGTGCGAGGCGCAGTCGGAATGCTGCAGGCCTTCGCCCGGGAAGCCACCGCCGGCGGTCGCGCCGATCAAGAAGCCGCGCGCACGCTGGTCGCCGGCCGCCCAGATCAGGTCGCCGATGCGGCGGAAGCCGAAGAAGGAATAGAAGATGAAGAACGGCAGCATCGGCCTGTCGGATACCGAATAGCTGGTGGCGGCGGCGATCCACGCCGACATGCCGCCGGCCTCGGAGATGCCTTCCTGCAGCACCTGGCCGTCCTCGGCTTCGCGGTAGTACAGCAATTGGTCGGCATCCTGCGGGCGGTACTTCTGGCCGCCCGGCGCGTAGATGCCGATCGAGCGGAACATGCTCTCCATGCCGAAGGTGCGCGCCTCGTCCACCACGATCGGCACCACGTACGGCGCGATCTGCTTGTCGCGCAGCAGCAGGTTCATGCCGCGCACCAGCGCCATGGTGTTGCTGATCTCGCGCTCGCCGCTGCCCTTGGTGATCTGCTCGAACTCGGTGATCGCCGGGGTCGGCAGCGCCTGCGTGGATTTCACGCGGCGATGCGGCAGGAAGCCGCCCAGCTCGCGGCGGCGTTCCAGCATGTACTTCACTTCCGGCGAATCCATGCCCGGGTGGTAGTAGGGCACGGATTCGAAGCCGTCGCCTTCCAGCTGCTTGTCGTCGATGGGGATCTGGAAGCGGTCGCGGAAGATGCGCACGGCTTCCTGGGTCATCTTCTTGGCCTGGTGGGCGATGTTCATCGACTCGCCGGCCGCGCCCATGCCGTAACCCTTCACCGTCTTGGCGAGGATCACGCTGGGCATGCCTTCGGTGTGGGTCGCCGCGTGGTAGGCTGCGTACACCTTGTGCGGATCGTGGCCACCGCGGTTGAGGCGCCAGATGTCATCGTCGGACAGGTTGGCGACCATCGCCGCGGTCTCGGGATATTTCCCGAAGAACTGTTCGCGCGTGTACTTGCCGCCGAAGGCCTTGCAGGCCTGGTATTCGCCGTCGACGGTTTCCATCATCAGCTTGCGCAGCACGCCCTTGCCGTCGCGCGCCAGCAGCGGGTCCCAGTAGGAACCCCAGATCAGCTTGATCACGTTCCAGTCGGCGCCGCGGAACACGCCTTCGAGTTCCTGGATGATTTTGCCGTTGCCGCGCACCGGGCCGTCGAGCCGTTGCAGGTTGCAGTTGATCACGAACACGAGGTTGTCAAGGTGTTCGCGCCCGGCCAGGGAAATCGCGCCGAGCGACTCCGGCTCGTCGACCTCGCCGTCACCGAGGAAGCACCAGACCTTGCGGTCGGACTTCGGCACCATCCCGCGTGCTTCCAGGTACTTCATGAACTGCGCCTGGTAGATCGCCTGGATCGGCCCCAGGCCCATCGACACCGTCGGCACCTGCCAGTAATCCGGCATCAGCCACGGGTGCGGATAGGACGGCAGCGACAGGTTCGGCGGGAAGGTGGCCTCCATGCGGTAGCCTTCCATCTGCTGCTCACTGATGCGGCCTTCGAGGAACGAGCGCGCGTACACGCCCGGGCTGGAATGGCCCTGGTAGCCGATCAGGTCGCCCGGATGGTTTTCCGAAGGCGCGCGCCAGAAGTGGTTGAAGCCGACGTCGTACAGCG
>DASSRT010000071.1:0-7132 GCA_035701705.1 Rhodanobacteraceae bacterium | reverse complement strand
TCGGTGACGTACACCTCGCCATGCTGGAACGGACTCATCGTGCCTGGATCGACGTTGATGTACGGATCCAGTTTCATCAGGGTGACGCTGAGGCCGCGGGCCTCGAGGATGGACGCCAGCGACGCCGAGGCGATGCCCTTGCCAAGCGAGGACACCACGCCGCCGGTGACGAAAATCAGGGAGGTCATGGTCGGACCGTTCGTGGAAAGCGACATTCTAGCGGCGACTGTCGGCTTCCGCGAGTCATCGCGTACACAATCGTCGCGTGCGTCGCACGTCATGTGGCGGCCTCGCAAGGCAACTTCCCCCTTCCACAGGAAGGGGATTCGAGGAGGATGGCTTTTGCCGTTGCCCCGACAACATTCCCCGATGCTGCTGCCTGCGGCAGCCAGCATCGCCCCCCTTCGTGCCGAAAGGGGAAATCGTACAAGCTGTCAAACGCTTGGGGCCATGGGCCGCTCCTGCAAAAAGTGACACGTTCCGCCACGGGCCAAACCTTTGCCGGACTTCGCACCGCGCGCATCGTGTCACCCCTGCACTTCGCAAGACGATTGTTTACACTCCCGCCTCGGAAGCCGGCCTGATGCCGGCATGGGGACTTTCCACAGTGGCACAACGCCGCAGTCTTCTTGCCGAACTGAAGCGCCGCAACGTGTGGCGCGCAGCGGCGTTGTACGCGGGTGCGGCATGGGCATTGGCGCAGGGCATCGCGCAACTCGCGCCCGTCCTGCACGCGCCCGACTGGCTGGCACGCTGGTTCCTCGTAGCGGCCATCATCGGCTTTCCGTTCTGGATCGCGTTCGCGTGGTTCTACGCCTGGACACCGCAAGGATTCAAGCGCGAGGAAGAAGTCGAGCGCAATGCCGCGCTGACCCGTGGCACCGGCCGCAAGCTGGATTACTGGATCATCGGCATCCTCGCCTTGGCCGTGGTGCTGTTGATCACCAATCAGTTCGTGTTGCATCGTGATGCGACCAGCCAAGCCAACGCCGCCGATGCGCGAGCTACCGCCGTTGCCAACAAGGCTGCCTTGGCGGCACTGGCCAAGGTGCCCGAAAAATCCGTCGCGGTACTGCCGCTGGCGAACGAAAGCGGCGATCCCAAGCAGCAATATTTTTCCGACGGCATGTCCGAGGAGTTGATTTCCGATCTCACCCAGCTCGACGGGCTGAAGGTGATCGGCAAATACTCCAGTTTCAGGTTCCGCGATTCGAAGGATAGTCCCGCGCAGATCGGTGCGGCGCTGGGCGTCGCCAACCTCGTCGAAGGCTCGGTACGCCAGAACGCCGGACGCATCCGCATCGTGGTCAACCTGATCCGGGCGAAGGACGGCGCCAGCGTGTGGTCGCACGGCTACGACCAACCGCTGAAGGACGTGTTCGCGATCCAGTCCGAAGTCGGCAAGGCGGTGGCGTCGGCGCTCAAGGTGAAGCTGCTGGGCAGGTCGCCGGTCAACGACGAGAAGCCACCCAGCGGCAACGTGCAGGCGTACCAGTTGATGCTGCAGGGCCGCGCGATGGGGCAACAAGGCACCAAGACCGGCGCCGAACAGGGAATCGCACTGCTGGAAAAGGCAGTGAAAGCTGATCCGGACTACGCCTACGCATGGGCGGTGTTGTTCGATGCGCGGCTCAACTTTGCCTTGAATTACCTGCACGGCGATACCCGGCAATCGCTCATTGCCCAGGCTCGTACATCACTGGATCGCGCCACGGCACTGGCACCCGGCGCAGCCATCACGCTGGCCCAGCGCGCCTACCAGCTTTCCCTGCTCGATTTCGACGAGACAGGCGCACTGGCGGAATACCGGCACGCGTTGGCGCTGGCGCCGCACGACGGCATTGTCATGGCGGCCCTCGCCAACCAATACGGTATTGTCGGGCAGTTGCAACAATCCGTGGATCTGTATCGCAAGGCCATCGCCACCGACCCATTGCATGCAAGCTGGTACTACAACCTTTCCTATCCCCTGGCCGCACTGGGATACCTCGATCAAGCGGAACAGGCGCTTCGCAAGTGCGTGGCCTTGCAGCCTGATTACCGGGGTGCGTATGCGCAGCTCGCCACCCTGGATATCCTGCGCGGCGATCACGCCACCGCCCTGCGCGACGCCAACGGCGAAGTCGACACCGACTTCAAGGCATGGGCCCTGGCGGCGGTGGCGCAGATTGCCGGCAATGCACGGCAGGCCGACGCCGCGTTGCGCGCGTACACCGGCAAGTACGGCGGACAGGAATCGTATGGCATCGCCGAGATATATGCCATCCGCAAGCAACCCGACGACCTGTTCCAATGGCTGGACCGTGCCGCGGCGAACAGCCGCGCGGAGGTTGTGAACAACCTGCTGGCCGACCCCCTGCTGGTGCGCTACCAGCACGACCCGCGCTTCGCCGCGCTGTGCAAGCAACTCGGCCTGCCCACACCCGGCCAGCCGTTGCCCGCCGCCGCCTCGACGCCGTAGGAACATCCACCCCCTTCCGCAGGAAGGGGGTCGATGCGCAAGCATCAGGGGGATGCCACTTCACGCAGTCAAAACCAAAGCACATCCCCCTCAATCCCCCTTCGCAAGCGAAGGGGGAGGTCTTTTCGTCGCGCTGCGCGCGCGTTCGCTGCGCTCCGCCCTTCCTGCGGAAGGGGGAAGATAAAGCGCGGTCACACATCACGCTCCCGCGCTTCGCGCGTTCACCACATTTCCCCTTGGCACCGCGATTCGCCACAATAGGGTTTTCATCCGTGGACACCCCATGACCACCACCGTCCCCGAACGCATCGCGAGCTTGCGCGCCGTGATGCAACAATGCGGCGTTGCCGCCTGCATCGTGCCCACCGCCGATCCGCATCTTTCCGAATACCTGCCCGCGCACTGGACCGCGCGTCGTTGGCTGTCGGGCTTCACCGGCTCGGCCGGTACCTTGATCGTCACCGCCGACTTCGCTGGCGTGTGGACCGATTCACGCTATTTCTCGCAGGCCGAACGCCAGCTCGCCGGCAGCGGCGTCGAACTGGTGAAACTGGTGGTACCGCACACGCCCGAACACGTCGACTGGCTGTGCGCCCGCTTGCACACTGGCGACAAGGTGGCCTGTGCCGCCGACATGTTGTCGCTGGCGACCGAGCGCTCGCTGCGCAAACAGCTGGCCGCACACGGCGCCGAACTGGTCGAGGACGACCTGCCCGGCGCCATCTGGGCCGAGCGCCCGCCGCTGCCACATGCGCCGGTGTACGAACATCCGCTCGAATACGCGATCCACAGCCGCGCCGAAAAACTCGAGGACGTGCGCACGGCGATGCGCAAGGCCGGCGCGACCCACCACCTGGTTTCAGCACTGGACGAGATCGCCTGGGTGCTGAACCTGCGCGGCAGCGACATCGAATACAACCCGGTGTTCCTGTCGCACCTGCTGATCGATGCACAAGGCGCGACGCTGTTCGTTGAGCCCTCCAAACTCGACGGCGCGTCGCAGCAGGCGCTGGAAAACGACGGCGTCCACATCGCGCCTTATGCAGCCATCGCCAATGCGCTTGGCCAATTGCCGCAAGACGCGAAACTGCTGCTGGCCCCGGGCGCGGTGTCCGCGGCCGTGGCGCATGCCATTCCAAAGCATGTCGTGCTGATCGAGGCACCCGGTCCGATCAGCGCCGCCAAGGCCCGCAAGGCCGGCCCGGAACTCGAGCATGTGCGCGAAGCGATGCGCCGCGATGGCGTGGCGCTGGTGCGCGGAGCGCGCTGGCTGGAGCAGTCGCTCAAGGATGGAAAGCCGCTCACCGAACTCGACGTGGATGCCAAGCTGCGCGAACTGCGCGCCGAGCAGCCGGGTTTCGTCAGCGAAAGCTTTTCGACCATCGCCGGCTACGAGGCCAACGCCGCGCTGCCGCACTATTCGGCCACACCGGAATCGCATGCCGAGCTGCACGCCAAGGGCATGCTGCTGATCGACTCCGGCGCGCAATACCTCGGCGGTACCACCGACATCACCCGCATGTGGGCACTCGGTGAAACCACGGCGGAACAGCGCCGCGACGTGACGCTGGTGCTGAAGGGCGTGATCGCGTTGTCGCGGGCGCGGTTTCCGCGCGGGGCATCGGGCCAGCAACTCGATGCGCTGGCGCGCGCGCCGATCTGGGCCGCCGGCATCGACTACGGCCACGGCACCGGCCACGGCGTCGGCTACTGCCTGAACGTGCACGAAGGCCCGCAGTCGATCCGCCCGCCGCGCTCGGGGCAACACCTTGAAGCCATGGATACCGGCATGATCACCTCGATCGAACCCGGCATCTACAAACCCGGCCGCCACGGCGTGCGCATCGAAAACCTCGCCGCCACGGTGTCCGCGGGCGACGGCGGATTCGGCGAATTCCTGCAGTTCGAGACGCTCACCCTGTGCCCGATCGACACGCGCCTGCTGGACCTGTCGCTGCTGGAGCCGACCGAAATCGCCTGGCTCGATGGCTACCATGCGATCGTTCGGGACAGGCTCGCGCCGTTGCTCGACGATGCTGCCGACCGCGCCTGGCTGGACGCCCGTTGCGCACCGCTGGCGGTGGCCAAGGCAGCCTGAACGCCACCGGTCACGCTCAACAGTGGCGGCGCGTTCTGCTAGCTTACGCGGGTTCCGTTTCCGGGAAGTCTCCGTGCCGCGCCGAATCCAGTTGACACCGCGCACCCTGGCGTTCGCGATCGCGCTCGCCACTGCGCCAGGCATGGCGATGGCACAGGCGACGGCGAAGGTGTGCCCGCTCGGCGCCTTCGTCTGCCCGGTGGTGCAGAACGGCTTCGCCTTGTGCAAGAAGAACGACCTGCTGAACTTCTACGTTCCGGGGTTGCCGACCACCGGCGATCGCGACGCCACGCCCGCGCAGGTGACGGGCGACCATTTCAGCAGCCCTGACAGCAACGTCTTCCACGTCTCCGGCGATGCCTCGCTGCAACGCCTCGACCAGCTGCTGCGTGCGGACGACATCACCTACAACCACGACTCCACCCAATTCGACGCGACCGGCCACGTGCGCTATCAGGAGCGCGGCATGCTGCTCTCGGCCGACAGCATGAAGGGCACCACCGACCCCGAACACGGGGTTGCGGACCACGTGCGCTACCAGATGCTGAACTCGCACGGCAACGGCACCGCCGGCCAGGCGATCATGCTCGACCAGGATCGCGACAAGCTGCACGACGTCACCTACTCGACTTGCGAACTCGACCACCGGGTTTGGGAGATCGAAGCCAAGACGATGACGATGGATCGCGACGCCGGCCTCGGCCACGCCCACGACGTGGTGATGCGCCTGAAGGGCGTGCCATTCCTGTGGCTGCCGTACCTGCGCTTCCCGCTCGACGACCGCCGCCAGAGCGGCTTCCTGTATCCTTCCTTCGGCCACCGCAGCCGCGCCGGGTATTTCTTCTCGATTCCGTATTACTGGAACATCGCGCCGAACTTCGACGCAACGTTCACCCCGACGTGGTTCACCGATCGCGGCGGCATGCTGGACACGCAGGTCCGCTGGCTGACCTCCAGCAGCAAGGGCGAGCTCGACCTCGACTACATGCCGCACGATCAGGTTGCCCACCGCGACCGCGGCTTGCTCACCCTCAAGAACCAGACCCGCCTGCCCGGCGGCTTCCACTGGAACACCTCGATCGCGCGGGTCACGGACAAGGCGTGGTTCCAGGATTTCGGCCAGAACCTCACCACCAGCGCCGTGCGCTTGCTGCAATCATCATCGTATGTCACCGGCGCGGGCGACTGGTGGAACGCCGGGGCCGGCGTCGACTGGTACCAGATCACCGACCCCGCCCTGCCCGACGGCGCGGCGCCGTACCGGCGCCTGCCGCGCGTGTTCTTCGACGCCGACCGCCCGATCGGTGCGCCCGGCGGCCTCGAATGGGGTGTGAACACCGAGGCCGTGCGCTTCGTGAAACCCGATGCCGCCGGCGGCGACCGCTTCGACCTGTATCCGTACCTCGCCTGGCCCATGCAGGGTCCGGCGTGGTTCCTGCGCCCCGAACTCGGCGTGCGCTACACCGCGTACAACCTCGCGCAACCCGTGGCGCCCGGCGATCCGACCCATCCCACCCGGACCACGCCGATCTTCGACGTCGATGCCGGCCTGGTCTTCGAGCGCGACGTGCACCTGTTCGGCAGCGATTACACGCAGACCCTTGAACCGCGCTTGTTCTATCTGCGCGTGCCGTACCGGAATCAGGACGAACTGCCGCTGTTCGACACCCAGCCGCTCACGTTCGACTTCTGGCAGCTGTTCACCACCAACAGCTTCAGCGGCGCCGACCGCCAGCAGAACGCCAACAACCTGTCGGCGGCGTTGACCACGCGCCTTCTCGATCCGGACGGCGTGGAAAAGCTCTCCGCCAGCATTGGCGAAATCCACTACTTCGATCCACAAAAGGTCACCCTGTACCCGGGTCAGGTTCTGGTCGATCGCAGCGGCTCGGATTACGTCGCCAACGCCGCGGTATCGCTGAGTGACAACTGGCGCCTGACGGCTTCCCATTTGTGGGACGTGCAAAGCGGCCGCACCGATGTCTCGACGGTGGGCCTGCAACGCCGGCTCGGCGACGACGGCATCTTCAATTTCGACTACCGCTACCGCCGCGGCCTGCTGGAGCAGGCCAGCACCTCGGCGGAAATCCCGATGGGCGCAGCGTGGAAGCTGGTCGGCGGCTACACCTGGTCGTTGATGGGAAAACGCACCATCGACGCCTTTGCCGGGCTTGAATGGGACAGCTGCTGCACCTCGGTGCGCGTGCTGGCCCGCCATTACGTGTACGACTACCAGGGCCATTCCGACAACGCCATCATGTTCGAAATCGCCTTCAAGGGCATCGGCGCCTCCGGCGAGCGCGCCGGAAAGTTCCTGCGCGATGCTATCCTTGGCTATCAATAGTCGGCATCGGGCCTGAATCCGGGCCTCGTGCGGCACGCGCAGACAACTTTCGGGCGGCCTACGCTGTCCAAACCCGCGGTTGCCCGCTGCAACCGCGCGTTCCGCCCCCACTCGCAACTCCATCCATGACCGCCATGAATCGAATCCGCCTCGCCCGCCTGACCGTGATGCTCGCCGCCACGGCGTTCACGTTGCCTGCGTTCGCGCAGTTGCTGAGTCCCGACGCACC